>JAHJVF010000495.1 GCA_018828505.1 Bacteroidota bacterium
CAGGTATGTTTTTGTAACCCCACGCTTAAGAGGCTGTGTTAAAAGGGTCATTCCCGTGTAAACAGGAATCCAAAAACTTTGAAATTTGAATGGATTCCCACTTTCGTGGGAATGACAAGTTGAATAAGTGTATTATTCACACACGCGCTTAAGCGTGGGGTTATTGAAAAGCCGCTCATATCAAGGGCTTTAGCCCAATTATTAAACAATTATGACTAACCAATAAAATATAAGTCGCCCAAAAAAATAATAGTTTTTAGAGGTGCCCAAAAGATAATGTTAAGGTATGAAGTGTTGATAGAGTAAACTCAATGAATTTCAAGATATTATGATAATTTTTAATGAAGTTTATACAGTTGCTCTCAACAGATTGATTTCGAAGCCATAATCTCTCTCGAAAAAATTTTCTTCCATATTTCATGAAAATGAACGTGTTTAGTTACGAATACATTTTTCCAAAACTTATGCTACTAATAAAATCGAATTTGCTATTTTTGTAAGCACAAATCATGATATACATACCAAATATTTAATCAAAGGAGTAATTAATGGATCGTACAGAAGTTGAGAATCGGGTAAAGAAAGTTATAGCGAGCGTTCTCAAAATTAATGAAGGGAACATTTCGTCCGAAGCTAATTTTATTTTTGATCTTGGAGCCGATTCACTGCAGAGTCTTCAGCTTGTTGCAGGATTTGAAGAAGAATTCGATATCGAGATGGATGAAGATGCAGCATTAGGTGTGCACTCTGTATCCGAAGCAGTAAACTTCATAAAAACTTATGTTGATGTGAAGGTGTAAGTGTGTCGAATTTCAGTAAAAAAACTTGGGAACAAATTCACAGCATTTTTTACCCCCGTTCAATCGCTGTTGTCGGTGCAAATAAAGTCAAAGGCACCGTTCCTTCTGATATTTTCTACAATATTTTAAAAGCAGATTTTCAGGGAATACTTTATCCCGTAAGTCCGAAGGAACAGTTTATTGCAAGCGTTAAGTCTTACAAATATGTTGTCGATATTCCTGATGCAGTTGATATTGCCATCCTCGTTTTTCCAAGTTCTGTTTGTCACATGGCAATGGAGCAATGTGGACAGAAGGGGATTAAATCGATGATCATTATTTCTGCAGGATTTAAAGAAGTCGGAGGTGCAGGAATTGATCGGGAGAATCAAATAAAAGATATCGCAAAAAAGTATGGAATTTCTTTTATCGGTCCGAATTGTCTTGGGGTGATAAATACCGATCCGAATTGTATGATGAATGCATCTTTTGCGCGTGAGATGCCTGATGCAGGCAGCATCGGTTTTATATCTCAAAGCGGTGCATTATGCACTGCTGTTTTGGATTACGCACGAGCAAAGCATATCGGATTTTCAAAATTCGTGAGCTTTGGAAATAAAGCCGATATAAATGAAATCGATCTTTTAATGTACCTGAAAAATGATCCGCAGACTAAAGTTATTCTGATGTATTTGGAAGAAGTCAGTGATGGACAAGCATTGATGGGAATTGCTCAAGAAATTATTTCCGAGACCGGAAAACCGATCTTAGCTTTGAAATCCGGAAGAACGTCCGAAGGAGCTTCGGCAGCAGCTTCACACACAGGTGCGCTTGCCGGAAGTGATGAAGTCTGCGATGCGGCATTTGAACAAGCCGGGATCATCCGTTGTGAAAATATTGAAGAGATGTTCAACTATGCTATTGCATTCGCTTATCAACCTCTCCCTCAAAGCAATAGAGTCGCAATCATAACTAATGCAGGGGGACCTGGAGTTCTCGCAACAGATATGGCGATTAAAAGCGGACTTGAACTCGCAAAATTCTCGGAAGAAACAACCAAAGCATTGAAAAAAAGTCTGCCTGTAACGGCAAATATTAAAAATCCGGTCGATGTCATCGGAGATGCAAGAGCTGACAGATACGTCACATCTTTAACATCCATTTTGAAAGATAAAAGTGTCGATGGTGCCATGGTAATTCTTACTCCGCAATCGATGACGGATATTGTGAACATTGCAGATGAGATTTCCAAAATTGCAAAAGAATCACCCAAACCATTTTTAACATCATTCATGGGAGCAAGTGATGTTGCCGCAGGAATTGATATAATTCAAAAAAGAAACATTCCGCACTATCAATTGCCGGAAGATATGTGTAAATCATTTGCTGCAGCATATAATTTCAAGAAGCGGTTAGGTACAAAAATTTCTCCTCTCGAGATTTTTGAGGATGTTGATTCTAAGACGGCTAAATCGATTCTTAAAAAAGCAGCAAGTGAGGGAAGAAAATTCCTTACTGAAGAAGAGGGGATAAAAATTCTCGATTCTTATAAACTTCCTGTTTTACCTAACGGATTAGCGAAGTCCGAAGATGAAGCCGCAATGATCGCTGAGAAGATAGGATTTCCAGTTGTGCTAAAAATTATGTCGGAAGATATAGTTCACAAATTTGATGTTGGTGGAGTGCGATTGAATCTAAATAGCATCGAGGAAGTTAGAACTGCTTATGGTGAGATGATGAGAAACGTCAAAGCTGCGATGCCTGAGGCACGGATCAAAGGAATTCTTGTTCAGAAGATGGTTAAAGGAGGAGAAGAAGTAATAATTGGATTAAAAAGAGATTACACCTTCGGTCCTGTTATTATGTTTGGGCTTGGTGGAATATTCGTTGAAGTATTAAAGGATGTGAAATTCAGAGTTATTCCCGTTGCCAAAGAAACTATTTACGAAATGATACGAGAGATTAAATCTTATCATCTGCTTACTGGTGCACGTGGAAGATCGAAGAAAGATATTGATTCGGTCGTTAATTGCATTCAGCGGATCTCTCAATTGGCAGTCGATTGTCCGCAGATAAAGGAACTCGACATTAATCCATTACTTGTTCAAGACGAAGGTGGCGGCTGCTTTGTAACCGACACTAAAATCATGTTGTAATTTTATTTAATAAATCTAAGGAATAAAAAATGAGAATTTTAATTCACGAAAACTACCAATCGTTGAGTAAGTTTGCGGCATATTACATTTCCAAAACGATTAAAGATTTTAATCCGACTCCCAAAAAACCTTTTATTCTCGGATTGCCAACCGGGTCATCTCCACTCGGAACATATCAGCACCTGGTTGAGCTTCATCAGCAGGGAAAGGTATCATTCCAGAATGTTGTTACTTTCAACATGGATGAATATGTCGGTCTTCCAGAAAATCATCCGGAAAGCTATCATTATTTTATGTGGTCGAACTTTTTCAGTCATATCGATATTCCGGCTGAGAATGTAAACATCTTGAACGGTAATGCTGTCGATCTTGAAAAAGAATGTGCCGATTACGAGGCTAAAATTAAAAAGTATGGCGGGATCAATTTATTTCTTGGTGGAATCGGACCGGATGGTCACATTGCTTTTAACGAACCTGGTTCATCACTTTCTTCACGCACTCGTGTAAAGACGCTTACTTACGATACGAGAGTTGCTAATTCAAGATTCTTTGAGAACGATATCACAAAAGTTCCTTCGACTGCATTGACTGTCGGTGTCGGCACTGTAATGGATTCGGATGAAGTTGTCATTATCATTAGCGGCTACGGCAAAGCAAGAGCACTTCAAATGGTTGTTGAAGAAGGAGTGAA
>JAHJVF010000496.1 GCA_018828505.1 Bacteroidota bacterium
ATTTTTCTGATAGTTTTTTCTAAGCAGTAAAATATCTCATAATTCTTTGCCATTTGACTTGCCTCATTTCTTACAGCTAAATCAAATTGCGGATAATAAACATTGTCTTTACGAACTATTTTTTTACTTCTACCTAAATCAATTTTATATTTATGTTCAATTCGTTTTAAATCAAGTTCAGCAATTTGATTTGTAACTCCGAAGAGTTTTATAATGTTTTCGTCTTTTTCTATCATGTTCATTTTTTGAGAAGATTTTCTTTTAAGCTTTTAAAAATTGCATCAAAAACCGATATATCTGAAGTTTCAGGGAGATTAAGATTAATTGTATAGGATAAATTAATTCCTAAATCTTCTTTGATTTTCTATGTTGAATATTTCCAGCTTCTTCCGTAGCTTTTGGCACGGTTACCTTTACGTCTTGTTCTTCATGCTTGTTTTCTTCAACTCCATCAAATCTTGCATATTGTTTTAGAACATCGATTGTGCCAATTATTTGTTTAAGTGTTGAAGAGTTTGGAGAAGTTTCTGTCGCTTCAATTACTAATCCTTCCAATTCTTTTTTATTCAAGTTATGCCAATATTCATTTCTAGTATAGAGGTCATGATAACCTAATTTCATTCCTTGCGCCATTGCAAGTCCTGCTTTACTATGATTGCGAAACTTGCTATACAAATCAGTTGGGATACCATCTGAACCAAGGAAACCAATTCGTTTAAGAAAAGGGATAACAGCATTTGCACTCCCCTTCTTAAAGCCAAGTTTTGTCGTCAAGAAATCCTGAGTAAATCTTGATGGTGGTGGTGCTTCAATCATTTTTTTTAGAACCGAATTTAAAATTCCTGTCGCACCAACGTAAGGTGGAAATTCTTTTGCCATTGTTTTTATTTTTTGTTAGTTGTTATAAATATATTGTTTGATTTTATCCCTAGTTTTAATGATGCATTATCTCTATAGCATTGCGGCTAACTAGTGTAACTCCGCAACACTTCGTACTTACAACCAATTCTGGTATAATAGACGCCATAGTTATACAATTTTTTCTGTTTATGGATAATTTCATCATCAGTAGTTTAATAAAATATCAATTCCATTAATCACTATATCATTATGGCCTGCCACTTAACGATTCTATTGCCAAAAGTGGCTTATCAATTTTTAATTAACAGATTCTTGAGTTGAACTTAATTAAATTTTTCATATTGTTCAATAAAAACTTTTTTAAAAAAGCTTTAAAAAATTCCCTTTTAATATAATCCAAAATGATAATGCAAGTCCACGATGAATTAGTATTTGAAGTCCACAAATCTGAGCTAGATAAAGTGAAGAAATTCATTGAGACTAAGATGGTTAACGCACTTCCCCTCAAAGTTCCGGTGAAAGTCGATATCGGGGTTGGTGATAATTGGTTGGATGCACATTAAGATTTTGCGAATGTCCCGCCCCAAAGGGGTCACTATGTGAAAGGGACGGTTCCGTAGGAACGGCTTTGCCGCTCTGCCTCATCCCCTTTGGAAATGAATGGGAATGAGGATGTTTTTTGAGAATAACGTCTCACCGCAATACGTAGCGGTTTTTGGTGCTAAGAAAAATATTCTGAGACTCAACTGAGCCTACCACGCCGCACCAAAAACCATTGAGCGACCACTTTTAAATCCTTTTCAACAACGGGAACGTCGTAGTGCGGCGTGTTATGCGCCGGGCAGCCGGTGGAAAAAATATCCGCAATACTTGCACTAACCTTTGCCATTATCGTCGAGAATAGCGCGTGCGTTAATCCATTGCTTGTAGTCACTGTAATCGTACATATCAACAATACTAGTCAAGGTATTGTATGCTGCAATCCAGATGTGCAGTTTGGGATTGCATCGAGCCATGGCGACAACCGCGTCAACATCTGATTGCTCAAGAAGTTTCATGTCGAAACCAACCTTCAACTTGGGATCCTCAGAGAACTTCCGGATGAGCGTTTCAGTTGGACTGAATGCCACTGCAAAAGACCTAAGTGCCTCTGGAGTCATCGACTCAACATACTGCTGCAAACTGAATTCAGAGTTGCGAACGTCGTGCACGAGAATATTGCGGAGTTCGGAGAGGCTTGATAGAAAGCGACGTTTTTCCTTTCCGACCAATCCAAGCCGTCCCAAGATGGCCGCTTTGCCAACGGGTTTTCCACTCAATTCAATTCGAGAGACTATATCTGCCAACTGAGGTTCCTTGTGAAGTGATAAAGTAGTAGATGCGTGCACGCCGCCTCGAAAAGGGCATGTAGCTTGATTACAAACGACCAATCGTCTTCTTCGAGAAGGCTAGCGAAGAATCCACTCTTGACACCAATCTTGGATTCGAGTTCAAGGATTCCGCGATCTATTTCGACTGGTGCCGTCATATAATTGTTATACAGCTCTTAGGCTGCCTGGCGCATAACGTGCTCTGTAAAAAAACGTGTCCCGCCGAGCTATGAACGACAAATTCCTTTTGCGAAGGCGGGGCATTGAGTGAACTCTATAATCTATTACTATCATAAAGGGAGCGACGTAAGGCTGTTTGTTAGCCGAAATCGGATGCATGTTCTTTTTCTCCGAAACGTTCCAACATATCTTGAAGAATTTCATCGTTACTTTTCACAATCTCTACGTAGCGACACAATCTTTCATATTCAAACTTTATCTCCGGACTGGCTTTCCATGTTTTCTGATCTTCAACTACTCGAAGTAACCTACCGTTAATAACATCTACACCAGCCCAGTCCTTCAGGATTCGCGGACTATATATTACCCAAATCAAAAATGACTCCCAATATTTTCTTTTTGAAAATGAAAGGCCATCCCACACTTTGTCAAGAATATCATGTGCAAACCATACTTGAAACTCTTCTGCTTTAGCGCCATGTTTTCTTTGTATGGCTTCAAAAAACGATTGAAGTTTTTTTGGATAGATGTCCTCGAAATTCCATTCTTCGCCATAAAGATTATACAGCTCATGATTCTTGGTCCTATGCTCTAACCCAAGCGTTTTCCAAGCCGCATCCTTCTCAGTGTGAACTCTTGGATAAGCAGATCCAAAACAAATAAAATCCACTATTTCATGTATGTATCTATTTGCCATATCTCGAATTTCTCCTTGTCTTACTAATGGTCTTTCTTATGGTTTTAAAAGACGATCCGATTTCGGCTAACGTCTACCAAAAGCACGCAGCCCCGTCAACTTCTTCTCGTGTGCTCAACACCAGCGACGGTTGGCGGGGTTGAGCAAACTCTATATTATGTGAGCCAAACAGCACTTCAACTCCGCCTTGGCAAATGATGTGAGAGGCATGCTTTTAGTTGTTATACGGCGTTGCGAGATTAGGACTTCATTTGCCCAATCAAGGCTCCTAGAATTGCGCCACCAATCGCTCCAATCAACGCACCACTGAAAAGATTGAAATCCGTTACCATATCATTAGATGTGTAATTACTGACACAGCTAATGCATCCAGCAAGCCCCATCACGATTGCGCCAATAAATGCACCTGGTCCAGCATATTCTTTTGATGCGGCATTTCGCCTCCTTTGTCGTGCCTCAGCTTCTTGCTGTTCTTCTTGTCGGCGGCTTTCATCTTCGTCTTCTTGACGAGCGTGTTTGCGTGCAGATACAGCTTTCAAATTTGCTGATTGAGCAAGAGAGAGCGCAGATTTGGACGCTTCGTAAGTCCCTTGGTTCAGTTGGTATTCTGCCTGACTAATCAGGTTATTGGTTTCTTGAATGGCATTCTCCACATCCAAAGAATACTCGCCTGTGCGAGGTAGCTCGCTTTGGGCGGAGCGAATTGATTGGGTAACCTGATATTCGAGTTCATCAATTCGTTTGGACTTGAGCTGCGGTAACAAGGTTATAAGTGGATCAAGCAACAATATCGCATCTAGGAAGCCGAAGTAGGTTTGAGAGTCGAAATACTCTTGTGCCTTTGACAAATCCTCTTTGCATTTGGAAAACTGAGACGCAAGTGCACCTGATTCTTCCGGATGCCAAGGTGAAACCTCTCCGAGCAACTGAGAGGTTTGCTTCAACTTATTCCAGCTTTCTATTCTCTTAGCATCTTTAAGCTTTGAAAGCAATGCCAAAACGTGCGGGCGTATTGGATCGAATGCGTGGTCAATGTCCACTTTGACGGCATAGTCTCGATCTGCTGTTATAGCAGTCTCAAGGTTAGGGATCGCAATTTGTGGTTCGTTGAGCAGGGCGGAATACTTGGCAGAGTGATAAAAAGACTCTGAAAGGTGAGGATGGAGTTTGACAGCATCAGATGTAAGGCGCTTTGCCTCTTCGAGTAATTGCTTGGTCTTGCCGGTATCTCCGAGAATATTCTTCTCACCCAGTTGAGCATAAGCGGCGATGGAAGCGTGGAGCAATGCCTCCGCTGCAAATCGGGCGAATGTTGCATCGACGGTTATCTCAGCTTTTGCAAAGCGTGAAGCAAGAAGAAGATGTTTCTTCGCCTTTTCCAAATCAAGAACGTTGTCATCGTCATCGATGCCATACAAATACAGTTTTCCAATGTGGAATTGGGTGAAGAAATCGGTGTCATTCTTTTTTTCTGCTTCATTGAATGCTTCCAGAGCTTTATCAAGAAGCCCCTTTGAAAGCCGTTCACAGCCAATATTGTAAAACTCACGAGCTTGTGTGAGTGTAGGGCTTTCTAATGTCCTATGAATTGCATCCAGCTTGCCAAGAAGGTCGGTTAATAATCTGTTGTGAATGTGAACCTCTTCAAGCAAGAGCCCCATACTGTAATTGAAATCAGCGTGCAACGAGTCAATGGAAGCATTAACATCCTGCAAAACATATTCGAGTCGATTAAAGCCCCACTCAAGTGTGCTGTTGATAGAGTTAAAGCCGCTGCCAAATTCTCTGGCGAGTTGCTCGTTGCTGGCGACTAACGTCTTTGTTTGGTCTGAAACTCTGACTTCAAGTGCCTTACTGCTAGATTTGACTTGACCAGTTATATCCCTGACGAACGAGTTCGCTTGTAAGTATTGGTCATAGGTTATTCCTGATGCTGGATGCCAGATGGACATAACTACTCCTTTGATAATGGTTCAATGACTCGCAATGCCGTATAACGTTTCGCGGCTTGCTGCTGTGCGGGTTTCGATGCCTTGTCTAAAAGTAATACCGTTTATATTTACAACTTTCTTGTCTACGAAGCCGACCCGCATTGTAGCAAGCCGTTGTTATCAGCATGTGCTTTTCTATCTGAGAAGATATATCAGTTAAAATATTCTTGTCACTCCATAAGGCGATACCAATCACGAACACTTAACTGTAAACGAACTTCTTCGTCCTCCGCTAATTTTGAGCAATGAGCGATTGGCGCTCTTAGTGTATTTAAATTACTCATTACCCTGTCTATCCCATTGGGGTTAGTAAAAATATCGCGAAAGACATCCGAGTTTGATTTTATAATTATACTTAACTCTCCAAATGTTGTATAGTCAATTTCTTCATCAGAACGAATTGTAACACCAGCATCACTTTCTTGTTTAATTCTTTTCTTAACTTCATCTTTAACTTGCTGTGGAACTTTGGAATTCCACCAATCTTCTCCAACTGATGAATTCATTTTTTCGCTAATCATTTTTCTGATAGTTTTTTCTAAGCAGTAAAATATCTCATAATTCTTTGCCATTTGACTTGCCTCATTTCTTACAGCTAAATCAAATTGCGGATAATAAACATTGTCTTTACGAACTATTTTTTTACTTCTACCTAAATCA
>JAHJVF010000501.1 GCA_018828505.1 Bacteroidota bacterium
AGAGGGATCAGCCAGCCTAGCAGCATACCAATCCATCCGAAAGGCATGAAGCCGAATCTTGATCCCATCATACTATAGCCGCCCATCCTGCCATAGCCCGTCCAGCCATGCCCGAGCATGAACAAACTGGGAAGGATGAATAGAAGGATCAAACCGAGGGCGATTGCAAGAGTCCAAGCAATAGTCTTTTTCATTTTTCTTTCTCCGTTTCTTTTGAGATTATGAGAGTACAAAAGCTATTCTACTCGCTGAATGTAAAGCTTTTAGGACTTACGCAAGACGCATTTGAACGGCAGGTGACTTGAGTTGCTGGCGCAAATAGTCGTCCAAAAGGTCATGCTTTACGCGGTAAATAGTTCGATGCGTTTCAACAGCCACCTGTTTGAGGCGAACCCAAACCAGAATGGCGCAGCCGATATGATTTCTGACAATTCTGGCTTTGCGACATTGATTTCCTTCAATGCCTGTCAACTGCTTGGTTTCTCGGTGAAATTGCTCGACCTTCCAGCGAAAGCCGCACACATCTTGTACGACCTCCACGTTGTCTTGCGCCATCTCGTTTGTAACGACATAGTCCGTGCGCTGGGTAGACAGCACTACTCGGAAAACTTTCACCTTATGCTCAGCAGGAAAGCCTTTGATTTTGATGACCTTACCTTGTTGTAGTTCTGCTTTTGTCCACTCCAGACTATCAACCCGTTGGTAAGGTTTTGAGCCGCCGGAATCGTCTACCTGGCGATTATCTTTGAGCGGACAGTAGTAGATTTTGCCCAATTTCTCAATCTGGAGCACGACTTCTTTGGTTGCATACCAGGTATCCATCAAAACGGCCCAAAAATCCAGGCTTTTTTGATAGACACAGTTCAGCAGCATATCCAGCATATGTTCCAACTTGGTCTTCCCATCGCCTTCCGGATCATAAATACGGTAGTCGATGATCCAGAACTGGTCGATTTGTGGATTGACGTACACACAAGTCACCACGCCAATCCCTTTGATGATGCCGTGCGCATTGCCACTGTATTGACTTCTCACCAATTCAATGCGGCGTGAATAATTCTTGTCAATCACGGTGTCATCAAAAACCAGAAATCCATGCGGCGTTGGGCGCACTTCGTTTTTTACATTCTCCCAAACCAGCCGAGGCCGGATTTCATCACCAGATAAATACCGATTCGCCATGTCATGGCTGAATTTCTCGGTGTGCTCTGCATAATTTGTGAGCGTATAATTGATCTGGCTCACCAGCAGATACTGACAATAATCCAAACGGGTTACTCGTTCTTTTTTCGGTTTCATCCCATAACAGTAATGGCTTTTGGCTCAATTGTCAACATTTCTGTCTTGCGTAAGTCCTAACCCGGACGAGCCGGAACCAAAAAGGACAAAAATGAAAGAGAGAAAGTCGCTCAATAGGACGGGGCAAAAAGCACCCTACACAAGTCGGTAACGAGAGCAGCCAAGGGCTGTCTCAGACTAGAAAACGGGGAAGGCATAGCTTCCACACATGGCAACTTTCTCTCCTCAATATTGTACACTAAGTTGGATACATCTTGCCAACTCAGCAAGTTTCAGTTACATTGCACCCATCATACTTCTGGAACTGATGGAGTTGGGCAATGGCAACCGAACTGCTTACCGAAAAGTATGCCGATAATTTACATGGAGTGCTGAACTGCTATGACCGGGTACTCGTCACAGGGCATGTGCAGCAGTGGTGTTACGCTCGAGCGATGACCAGCTATCTATACCAGCACGAGATTCGCATTTTCGATTACACCAAGTTTGCACAACCTTTGCGAGAAAGCGTTCGAGCGAATGCGGAGGCCATTGCCAAAGAAAATGGTGTGGAGATCGAGTTCGTTCGGAGATCAAAGCACTTTCGCAAGGAAAAGCGCATCAAAATGATTTTGAAGGAACGTGGAGACCATCCTGGATTGGTGCACATATTCTCGGCGATGGAGAGCTGTCCCGCTTACCGACCCTGGCATGATAAACCAACCGGCAAGACCTATGTCAAGTCCACCTCCGGCAAGTGTTTGCACTACTACTTCTACTTCATCAATGAAGAACTGGGACTGTGCTTTTTGCGTGTCCCCACCTGGGCTCCTTTTCGCTTGCAGTTCTACTTCAACGGGCATAACTGGTTGGCAAGTCAGTTGAAACAGAAGGAGATCGGTTTTGAACTGCAAGATAACGCCTTTCTCAAGATTGACGATTTTGAAGTTGCCGACCAAATAGCCGCTCAATTCGACATCGAGCAACTGCATGCCAAATTGGATAGTTTTGCCCGGCAGTACTGCCCGGTGATGCATGACTTGAACTTGCAGTACAACTGGAGCATTATGCAAGCTGAGTACGCAACTGATTTGGTCTTCAAGCGTCAGAGCACCCTGCAAGCTTTCTACCCTCGTCTCCTGGAAACCCTTATTCAGGCGGTCAAACCTGTCGACATTGCCACTTTTTTAGGACAAAAACTGCATGGCAACTACCAGGGAGAGATGGGCAATCGCTTCAATGTGCGCTGGCTGGGAAGCCGTATCAGACACCAAATGGGACCAGTCAGCATCAAGATGTACGACAAGTTCAACATCGTCCTGCGCATTGAGCCTACCGTCAACCAGGTTTCTTTCTTCAAGCAGTACCGTCAGGTCAATCATCGAGATGGTTCTACCTCCATGCGCTGGGCTCCCATGAAGAAAACCATCTACAGCCTGTCCCCTCTGCAGGAAACTTTGCTGGCTGCCAATCAACGCTATCTCAAGTTCATCTCCGAGATCGATACCCCAGAAGTCGGCGTCAAGAAACTCCACCGCTTAGCTGAAACTAAAGAAGTCAACCACCACCGCCACAAGGGCTTCAATCTCTTCTCTGAAGAGGATATCTCCTTATTTCGCACCTTGCTACGGGGTGAGTTCTTCATCAGCGGTTTCACTAACAAGGATCTGCGCCAACTCCTGTCTAACAAGAACTCGGGACAAATCACTCGCTTACTCAAACGCCTACGTGTCCATGGCTTGATCAAGAAAGTCGGCAGAACCTACAAATACTATCTCACTGAGTTTGGTCGTCAGGTTGTCGTGATGGCTTTGAAATTGCGTGAGATGATGGTCATCCCTGAGTTGGCCCAGGCATATCCGGCTCAGGTCTGATCTTCTTGTTTTTTGTGCAAACTTTTCACTGTTAAGGTACTAACCCATCGGCTTGAAGTACAGGATATCCGTAATCGCGCCTTCGCGCTCTTTTTCCGGTTTCCAGACGGCCTGCACGCGCATCCCGATTTTGACCTTCTTCGGCTCCACCTCGCCGAGTTTGTGCATGATGCCGCCCATGATGACCGATGTCTCACTGAGAGCCGAGGCCCCATCCAGCATGATGACCGCCGGGATCTCCGGTTCGGTGATGCGCTTGACGTCCCAGGTCACGTAGCACAGCGAGAAGGTGTTGACCGTGCCGGTGTCCTTGACCTGTACATACTCTTCCATTGGGCGAAAGCACCACTCACAGACGGTGCGCGGCGGGACGACGACCTTGCGGCAATGGGCGCAGCGCACACCCAGGATAACGCCGCGTTTCAGTCCAGCCAGGTACGCGCCGATACCGATGCCGGTATCCCA
>JAHJVF010000497.1 GCA_018828505.1 Bacteroidota bacterium
ATAATGATCTCAATTTATAAAAAGAACAAACAAGATAATATTAACAAAAAGTGCTTAATGATGTCTCTTTTTACATCTTTTCACAGTTAAGATCATCGCGTAATCTTTAAAAGCTTAAAATTAAGTTGACGCTAATGCGACTTGTCGGGATAATACGCCGTTATAAGTGTTTGTTCTTTGAAAAAAAAGGTTTTGAGGTAGTTCACTAATTAGTTATCTTTTTGCTGTGAAAAGAAAAATATTATTCTTCGGCGATTACTTTTTAGGCTTCTATTCTAAACAAGATCTAAAAACAAAAGAAAAGATTGACTTTGTTCTTGATCTGATTAGAAACGTTGAGAGAGTTCCTATCAAATTTCTAAAGTATTTGGAAGGGACTGATGGTCTATATGAAGTTAGGGTATTAACACAGAAAAGTAATATTCGAATCTTCAGTTTTTTTTGATGAAGGTAATCTGATAATTCTAATCAATGGCTTTATTAAAAAGACTGATAAAACCCCGAAGAATGAATTAGAACTTGGAATAAGATTGAAACAAGAATATTTTTTGGAAAAGTCTGAAAGGAAAATGAAATGAAAAAGATAACTACATTTGAAGAGCATTTAGATAAACAATACGGTAAAAAAGGAAGTGAACGGAGGGATAAATTTGAAGCAGATTCAATATCATTCCGTTTGGGTGAAATGCTTAGAGAAGAAAGAACAAAAGCGAAGTTGACACAAGAGCAACTTGCTGAAAAAACCGGGACCAAGAAAAGTTATATTTCCAGAATAGAAGCTGGTAAAAGTGATATACAGATATCAACTTTTTATCGAATAATAGAACTTGGTCTTAGGAAAAGATTAACTATTTCTATTACTTAAAATCCTTTCTTAAGCCCACACTTATAACAAGCCGCTCAACCGGACAGCCCCGACAATCCGCCGAGGCGGAGGGGTAAACTGTTTTTCAAAGCGGCTTTGCTTCATTTTGCAATTTAGTTTTCAAAAACTGAATTACTTTTTCAAGTTTATTCTAATAAATAAATATTTCTAAAATAAACTCAATGTTGTTGTCAATTGGCATTCTTGTTTTAGGCTGCCCCCGACAAGCCCGCCTGTTTACCTGCCCCGCCTGCCTCTGCAAGTTCAACCTGGCGGGCAGGCTCACGAGAAGCAACCTGGCGGGCAGGTCGGGGTTAGCTGTTTTCGCATTCGGCATTTTTGTAATTATTGGCTTGTTCTTCCGTGTAATGTTAGTTGTATAAATTAGTTCTGTTAAATAATATTTTAATAATTATTGGTTTTGTCAGTTTAGCGGCATCGCTGTTCCCGCCTACGCTATGAACTTCGGCGGGCAAGCCCGCTGCAGTTCTGCCGTTAACAATTCAGTCATTCTTTCTACTTGCAATTATTTATTTAGCTTTTTATCAATTAATAATTCTATTGAAAAAATATCTTGGACTGAAAAATAAGTCTGAGTTTATTAAGTTGACTCCATTCATTCTCAATGATTTGCAAATTCACTCATCAGCAGCATCCAAATAAATCGGGATGCGAGGTTATATTTGTGTAATTTTATGCACGTAATTATTAATTAATAGACTATCATAATAGGAAATTGAAAATATGACGTTTGAAGAGATCGGAATTGAAAATAAATACATCCGTGCGATTGAAGAGATGGGATTCAAAAATCCTATGCCTGTTCAGGTAGAAGTAATTCCTCATTTAATTAAAAAAGATTGTGAAGATATTATTGCATTAGCTCAAACCGGTACGGGTAAAACAGCTGCTTTTGGTCTGCCATTAATTCAAAAAACAAATTCATCTGATAAACATATTCAGCATTTAATTCTTTGCCCTACCCGTGAACTTTGTTTACAAATCTCCGATGACTTAACCGAATATGCGAAGTACAGCGGCGGAGTTAAGATTACTGCTGTCTTCGGTGGTGCAAGTATCGAGAGACAGATAAGCATTATAAAAAGTGGCGTACATATTATTTCAGCTACGCCTGGCAGACTGCTTGACCTTATCAGAAGAAATGTAGTTAAGATTTCTAAAATAAAATCAGTTGTACTTGACGAAGCTGACGAAATGCTTAATATGGGTTTCAGAAAAGAGCTTGAAGCAATTCTTAAAGAGACACCGGCAGATAAAAACACATTTCTTTTTTCGGCTACTATGCCGAATGAAGTTCGTAAAATTGCTGATCGGTTCATGAAAAATCCGATAGAGATTACAATCGGTGTAAAAAATGCCGGAGCCGAAAACGTAAACCATGTAAGCTACATAGTTAGTGCGCGGGACCGGTATTTAGCTTTGAAAAGAATTGTAGACTACCATCCTGAGATTTATGGAATAGTATTTTGCCGAACAAGGAAAGAGACTCAGGAAGTTGCAGATCGGTTAATTCAGGACGGATACAATGCCGACTCCTTGCACGGTGATTTGTCCCAGCCTCAAAGGGATATTGTGATGGGAAAGTTTCGCATAAAACATTTGAAGCTGCTTGTAGCGACTGACGTTGCAGCACGTGGGCTTGATGTTGATAATCTTACCCACATCATAAATTATAATTTGCCCGATGATTTAGAAGTTTATACTCATAGAAGCGGAAGAACCGGAAGGGCCGGACGAAGCGGTACATCCATCGTAATTTCTAATTTGAAGGAAAAGAATCAGCTTAAAATAATTGAAAGACAGATAAATAAAAAATTTGATAATAAACCTGTACCGCTCGGCAAAGATATTTGTGAAAAGCAGCTTTTCCATGTAGTTGACAAAATGGAAAAGGTTGAGGTGGATAATGAAAAAATTTCTTCTTTTCTTCCGGCGATTATGCACAAACTTGAATGGCTCGACCGTGAAGAATTGATAAAAAAATTTGTGTCTGTTGAATTTAACAGATTCCTTGACTATTACAAAAACACTGCTGATTTGAACGTTCCGGATAACACAAAAAAACAGAGAGAACAAAAAAAGGGGGGAGGCTTTACGAGTTCACGCGGAGGATTTGCTCGTTTCTTTATTAATTTGGGAACAAAAGATAACATAAGACCTGTCGATGTTATCGGAATGATCAATGGCTACACAAGCATTCGCGACATCGAGATTGGTGAGATTGACATCAGGAAGAATTTTTCTTTTTTTGAAGTAGATCATCTTTATTCTGAAAAGATTTTGGAAGGATTCAAAGGGAAAGACTTAAACAGTCGAAAAATTATTGTGGAAATTGCTGAAGCTAAAAAGAAGGAGTCAAACTCTGATTTCCGAAGCGATAGAAAGAGGAAAAGTTTCTCGAGAGAATCAACAAGACAAAAAGCAAAGCAGAATAGAAGAAGAAACTAAGTGCTTCGACTCGCAAATAGAGTGACGTATTTTAAGAATCAGATCGTGAGGTTCTTGCTTGCTCAGCACTTAGTCCTGAGTGAATAAGTTCGTCATCGAATTTATGAATCGAAGGACTAAGCTGTATCGAACTGTAACTATCCGATTATGCAGCATCCGAGCTTGCTCATTCTTGTGGTGTATGACTGAAAATTTTAATTTACAGCTGAGGTGGGTGGATAACTTAGTACATATATTCTTAAATACGATGGCATATTAATGCTCAAAGACAAAAAATGGAAAAAACTTTTATTAAATGGGATAACC
>JAHJVF010000532.1 GCA_018828505.1 Bacteroidota bacterium
CCCGCCCGTATTTGCTGGCTTGGCTACGGCGATCGAGCAAAGATGGGAAAAATATTCAACGACCTCATCGCAAAAGGCGAAGTAAAAGCTCCGATTGTTATAGGTCGCGACCATCTTGACTGTGGTTCCGTCGCTTCACCGAATCGTGAGACCGAAAAAATGAAAGACGGCAGCGATGCTATTGCCGATTGGCCAATTCTTAATGCGATGCTGAATGCGGTCGGCGGCGCAAGCTGGGTCAGTCTTCATCACGGCGGCGGGGTTGGTATTGGATACTCGATACATGCAGGAATGGTTGTAGTAGCCGACGGAACCAAAGAAGCCGAGAGAAGACTCGAAAGAGTCCTTACCTACGACCCTGGAATGGGTATAGTCCGTCATGCTGATGCGGGTTACGAACGCGCAATTGATAATGCCAAAAAGTTTAATGTAAAAGTACCGATGATGAAATAATTGAAGATTATCCTGAAGATAAGCGTGGGCAAAGTTGTTTATTACTTGGATTCGAATCAACAGATCGTCCTATACACGTGGTTTGTGGACTCGACAAGAACCAAACTATAGTAATAATTACAATATACATCCCAACAATGCCCAAATGGAAAAATCCAAGAGAAAGGAACAAAACCTATGATGAAAAAATTTGAATATTGTTTTTTATGCAGTGGGGTTCTTGTTGGTCAACAAGTAACAAAAATTCAAACATGGAAAGGTGAGCTTGTTGGTATTATCGAAAATGTCCCTGCCTGGGTTTGTAATCAGTGTGGTGAACGATATTATGATGCCCCTACCCTCGAAAAAATTGATGTGTTACTTTCAAAAAGAGAACAACCTAAGAAAAACTTAATCGTGCCTGCATACGAATTTTAAATTGACTACCCCGCTGATGATGGCTTTGAGTACGAAACGTGATCTCACCTCGATTCGATAACAATCGGATCGAAACTGACAAATCCCGCTTGTTACTTTGGCAATTTTCTAAACTAATTCTTCATTTCAATTAATTCATTAATTTTGCTATATTTAACTTCGTCGACTGAGTTCTAACACTCTAACATAGATCAATTATTTGTAATGATGAAAACAAATACAAAAATTATCATTCTTGTGGTTGCACTTGTTTTCCTGACTTGAGCAAATTAGTACGGCACAGAATTAGAGTAGTTAATTGGTTACTTCGGCGATAAATCATCATGTTTAGTTACGGAAGGTACATCCCCAGCCGTTAGATAGGATAGCAGATTCTTGGTATCATCGTTAATCTCCGAACGCAGAATGACTTCCTCTTTTGTTAATTTGTTTAAAATTCTGGCGTCAGTCACCCCTTTCAAAGCTTTTACAATCTGTTTAGTCGATTTCCCACTTTTCAATTCCATATATTTACAAATGGCTAAAGCCATAAAACAAATGAGCACGTGTGCCTTAATAGTGTGCTCTTTAAAATGATACATTGGACGCATCTGGAGATCACTTTTAGCGATACGGAATGCCTGCTCTACACGCCACAGATTATGATAATGCTCAATAATTAGACGGTCACTCACATCCTGTCCCAAATTCGTGTAATATCCTTTCATCCCCAAAAGCAGCTTGGTTTTTTCTACCAATTCTACATTGAAGGTGTACGCATTCTGACCAATCGACTTAATAAATTTCGTCCGCTTGATTAACGATGGATATTGTAAGAGTTCTTCGGCTTTCTTAATCTGCTTCTGCATCTCTCGATGATCTTTGGCGAAACGTTTGGCAGAAAATTCACAAATCAGATCGCCGTATCCCTCGGTCGGAATTCGCACGGTCGCTCCGTCACATTGACCCAATTGTGAACTGACTTTAGCAATCAGTTTTGGTGAGAGATTGGCGGTGCGGGCAGCGACAACGTAATGAAGATTGCTTTTTGTCAGGGCGATAATATTTTCCAGACTGATCATGGCTGCATCTGCCACAACTGTTAAACTACCAATTTTATGTTTGCGTTTAAATGCCATAATGACTGGAATTAAGGTGTGCCCTTCAAAGGTATTGCCTTTAAAGATTTGGTATGCAACCGGAAAGCCCTCTGTGCTTACCAACAGCCCAATGAGAATTTGCGGTTGTTGATTTTTGTTGTCTTTAGAAAATCCAGCCTTGCGCAAATCATCCTCGTCAAAGCTTTCAAAGTACAACGTGGTCACATCATAAAAGACCATCGAGAAGTTAAAGTGAAATTCTTTCTTGGCAACTGCTAATACTTTTGCTTCAACGTTAGATTGCACCTTGCTCAACTGTAGTAATTGACGATACAGATCTCGGCGCTGGTGATCTATACCCAGAAATTGTTTGAGAAAGGCTAACGATTGTAGCTTCGATCCAGGTTCAGCAATACGTGCGATGACTAAATCAGTCAGCAGCTTGTTTTGGAGCAGATGAAATTTGAACGTGGTAAAGAGCTTAATGAGCGTTTCATACAACAAGCCATAGCGGAAGCCAAGATACTGACACTGATGTAGTGGAAGAATAGTCGATCTCGGTGAAGGAAATAACAATGTTTGGTGTGTACTCGTTTCGATCCACTCCCGTGCAGTTTGTTTTAAAACTCTGAGTTCTTGTTCGTCGTGGGTGCTGCCTACATGCTGAACGACAATCGTTTTTCGATTTTGATACCGTACGATTTGTACAGCACTAGCGACAGAAGCTGTTTTAGTTGTTCTTATATAAAACATGGACTTGAAAGCATCTTAGTACGACACGATGTTTTCAATTTAAGGATTTTAAATCAATTTCGCACGTTTTTCTCTTCTGATTTTGAAGTTGCTCAAGTCGGGA
>JAHJVF010000498.1 GCA_018828505.1 Bacteroidota bacterium
CTGACGGGAAATACATTGCCTATATTTCTGTATCGGCCAGTCATTCCGCTCTCAGTATTCAATCCCTTGAAACCGGAAAGATTCAAGAATTCCCATCTAAACTCACGTTTAGGGTTAATTCCCCCCGTTGGTCTCCGGATGGCCGCTCCATTCTTGTTGGGGGCTGGGATTTGAAGGGGAAAAAGGGGATATATCGCATTGATACCCAATCGGGGATCTTCACACTTATGGTGCCGCCCGCTAAATTTCTTTTTGGACAACACGAATGGTCCCGTGACGGGAAAGCTATTTTTCTGGAGCTATTTTCCGGCAATATGTCTCAGTCTATTATGTTAAGAGAGATAGAAAGCGGTACAGAAAAGGAGCTCTATCGTGGTGAATCCAATTCTAGAGGATTCAAATTATCCTGTTCACCGGACGGCAAATGGCTGGCTTTTTTGACAATGGGAACTAAGGAATATGTTTTGAGAATCATGCCGGCTGCCGGAGGAGAATATCGAGAACTCTATAGGTTTAAGCCAGATAACGTTCAAATTTATTACCAAAAATTAATATGGACTCCCGATGGAAAGTACATTCTCTTTGAAAAATTTCAACCCGCAGAAAAGAAATTCAGCTTATGGCGAATTCCCATAGAGGGCGGAGAACCCCAGAAACTTGGATTAGAATCGGACTCTTATATTGTTGCAAGTGTTCATCCAGACGGGCGGCATATCGTGTTCTCATCTCCTGGTTCCACCGGTGAAAATTCAGGAAACTGGGTAATGGAAAATTTTTTGCCGAAAGGGAAGAAGTAGTAGTCTATATTCAAATCTTTGTCTAGATAAAATAATTTACTATTATAACTCTCCGCAGAAGCCCGGAAGAAATTTCGGGCTTGTTTATTTAAGAAAGCATTAAATAAAGTTGGGACACTTTTAGGTGTCCATGTCCAAAACTCCGTGCACAGATAAAAATTTACAATTATGATTGCTCTCTTCGAGAAAAGAAAAAAAGATTTGTTGTCTAGATGAAATGTTCGGGAAGGAACGGAGAAACAGAATTATAAAAATGGGGTATAAAAAAGTATCATGTAATGATACAGAAATATTGAATTTGAACGATAAATTGGGATAGAAAATAAAGGAGAAAAAAATGATTTTCAGTGATTTCTATCCTAGAACCGAAATTGAGTTTTACGAGATGTTTACCCCGTTGGATATACTTTCCACAAAGTGGTGCATTCGCATAAAAAATATCACTGACTATAAAAATAAGTTATCCAACGGGGTGAAAAGATGAAGAGAGTTATCATGAATATTTATTCAAGAAGCGTTGGCCAAACGGTTACGAATGTCCTAGATGTAGTAATAACAAATACTGGAAAAACAACAGACCTGCCTGCCGCAGCAGGCTGTTGCAAGAAGCCAAATTCTTCATGCCGAACGAAGTGAACTACCTTAATATAGAATGAAAATGAGATTTTTCAGTCGTCCGCCAGGCGGCGGACTCCTTCAAAATGACATTCTGCAACGGCCTGTTTTGGCGGTGTTTGCGCCGCCCGCTGCAAGAAACTTGGTTTTTTGATAGCAGCGTCCGGCACATTATCCAATAGCGGCAAACTGTGTTGCATGCTTTTGGTGGACGTTAAACGATTATAGAAAATGAATTATTCGTAATTGATTGTTTTAACTAAAAAATGGAGGAGTTCATTCCTTCAAATTCTCTTCATGTTTTTCGAGGACGGCTAATTCAGTTTGGAGGAATTCACGGATTCTAACTTCAAGCTCGCGTTTAATTTTTTCTAATTCCTGTACTTTTTTCTTAGCATCGAAAACCATCTCATTTGCGTTGACCATTGCTTCACGCTTCAACAGCTCGGCTTCCTGCTTTGCGTCAATAATATTCTTTTCATAAAAACGAATTTTTTCAGTCGATTTGATAATATCCTTACTCAATCGGTATGAGTAATACACCACAGCTCCGAATGCAGTAAAAAATGTCGTCAGTGCGATTTTCATGATCTGTGCAAGAGCAGTTGAGCCGCTGAATGAATTGAGATAAAATACTGCCGGTTTTACTGCAATAATTATAAATGAAAAGAAAGAAATAGCGAACCACGAAATTCCGATTATCCAGAGAGAAAATTTCATCCCGAATAAGAAACTGATAAGTACGCCGAGAGAGAATGCGAACAGAAAGAGCAGGAACCATGTCCCCAATCCCATCGGATAGAATGAAAGTATTTCGGTAAGTGCGAAATTCGATAGTGCAAGTACGCACAAATAAAATAATACAGCTATCCAATAATAGAATGGATATTTCATTTTAAATTCTTTCAATTAACTTTTTCATGAGGAGTGTCATTTTTGGTTCGGCTTTTTTTGCAACGGCAATTATCTCTTCAACATTCACCGGTACAAGTGTTTCAGGAAAACACATATCTGTAATTATTGTCATTCCAAAACATTTTATGTCCATATGATTTGCCACAATGTTTTCGGGAATTGTTGACATGCCGACAGCATCCGCACCGATCATTCGCAAAAATTTATACTCTGCTGCAGTTTCAAGATTTGGTCCTGTTACAGCAACACAAACACCTTTTCGAACATTAATTTTTTCTTCTGCGGCAATCTTTTCTGCAAGTGAGATCAGATCCTTTGAATAAGGTTCGGACATATCTGGAAATCTCACACCGAGCTCATCATCATTTGGACCGACGAGAGGATTATCACCAAGAAGATTGATATGATCGCTCATTATCATCAAATCCCCTTTTTGAAAATCGGGATTCATTCCACCGCCGGCATTTGAAATAAAAAGTGTGTCAACTCCGAGTCCGACTTTTTTAGACATCACTCTTACCGGGAAAGTGATCTGCTGCATTGTGTAACCTTCGTAATAATGAAAGCGTCCTTGCATTGCGACAACATCTTTTCCACCAAGCTTTCCAAAAATTAACTTGCCCTGATGGGATTCAACAGTTGAAACCGGGAAATGCGGAATATCTTCGTAATCTATCACTGTTTCTTTTTCAATTTCATCAGCCAAACCGCCGAGACCTGTACCGAGAATAATTCCGATCGAGGGACTCATGGAAGTTTTTGTTCTTATAAAAGAAAGGGCGTCGTTAATTTGCTTCCTGATCTCTGTCATATTAATCTGTCAATAACTGAATCTATATTTGAATTTGTTTTCTCTTTTTTTGATTCCTCCGCCAGTTCTGTCTGCCCGGAGTTTGTTAATGCATTCATCATCTGCATGTGAGCGGTAATAAGAGCGCGCAACCGTATTATGATGGTCTGTTTTTGTTCACGAAGTTCAAGCACAGCATCGTGAATTGCTTTAGCATCAGCTTTTGCTTTATCGATCAATTGCTTCGCTTTTATTTCCGCTTCTTTAATTAAAAGGACAGCCTGGCGTTTCGAGGCTTCCATCGAGCGTGAGGATGTTTCCTGTGCCACCAGCAAAGTCTGCTGAAGACCTTTCTCTATCTGTTGATAATCCTGAAGTTTTTTTTGCATTTGATTAGCAGATGCTGAAAGCTCATCATTCTTTTTTATAAGCTGGTCAACTTCATCAGCGATTATTTCGAGAAAGGTGTTCACTTCATCGGGATCAAAACCGCGGATATTTCTTTTAAATTCCTGTCGTTTAATGCTTAGTGGTGTAATTCTCATCTGTTAGTTCTCCCACAAAGTGGTGGCTTTGCCAAATTATCAATTATTAATTCTCAATTCTCTATGCCTCTAGTTCCAAAAATCGCTGTTCCAATTCTTAAAATTGTCGATCCTTCTTCAATTGCGATTTCATAATCGGACGTCATTCCCATTGAAAGTTCTTTTAATTCGCAGTTATCTGTTTTAAAAGATGAATATTTTTCTTTTAAATTTCTCAACATCGTAAAGCATCTTCGAATTTCTTTTTCGTCTTCTGTGAATGTGCCGATGGTCATTAAACCGTTGAAATAAATATTTTTGAAATCGGAGATACTGTTCATAAAAATTTCAAATTCACTTTCATCTAAACCGAATTTTGTTTCTTCTTTTGCCGTATGAATTTGAATTAATCCGTTTATTTTCATCGATTTGGCGGCGGCTCGCTTGTTGACCTCATTTGCCAGCTTAATACTGTCGATACTTTGAATCGAAGAAACTTTATCGAAAATATACTTTACTTTATTGGTTTGCAAATGTCCGATCATGTGAAATCTTGCCGCAGAATTAACATGTTCGAATTTATTCATGAACTCCTGAACTTTATTCTCCCCAAAATCTAATATGCCAAATTCTACTGCCTGATTTATATCTTCGCTCGGAACAGTTTTTGAAACAGCAATTAGCTTTATCTCATCGCTCTTTCTTCCGGCTTTTTCGCAAGCTTTATCAATCTTAGCTTTAACTATTTCAATATTTTCTTTTAGTGTATTCAAAAGTCGACAAATGAATTTATATTAAGAAGAAATAAAAAGCAAGCAGGGTAAGGCTTAGGCAAAGGCGTAGGCTGAGGAAGCTTATTAAAACATGAAGTAACTTATTAATAGTATTTATTCACTCGATTAAATTCTGCAATCATGCTCTGAATATGCGTCCTTAATGCTTCTGGTTGAATGATTTCAATCCTATCCCACCAACTGATGCACCAAGAGGCAAGCTTATTTGTTATTGGCTGAACTGTTTTGATTATGATAAAGTCTTTATCATCCTTCTCAACTTCAAATTCATCAAACCATATTTTACCGAGGATTTGCTGTTCAACGTCGGGATGAAATCTTAACACGATTTGGTGTTTATCTACAGCTCTTTCTTCAACCTTGGGTAGTTTGAATCTCTTATTGGTCAGTAATATTTCTTTTATTCGGTTGATATAAAAAGTTTGGATTAGATCGTCGTTCATCTTGCAGGCGTGGAGAAGCCAATTGTATTCGTTGTTGGTCAATCTGATTGGTCTAAGTTCATATTTTTCGATTTGATTGTCATAGAGTCGTTGATATTTAATTTCTATAACCAGTTTTTCAGCGATGGCTTTTGATATAAAGGTCAACCAGGACAAAGTATTCAGCTTAAGATGTTTGCTCAAGACTTTCAGCTTATCGAAATGCATTTCTGAATTAAGTTTTAGTGAGATGTATTCTGCCGCAAATCGAGAGAGTAATTCAAGACTTGGTTCTGATGTTAATACGACTTTATTCTTTTTGCTGTAAATCTGAATTCCGCTCCCTCGCAAAACTTTGAGATCTCTATTAATTGTAATTTCTGTTACCTTGTATTCCTCGGCTAAATCTGCTTTCGAGCAAATCTCCCCATTGAGAATTTGGGATAGTATTTCGATTTGACGGAGAGTTTCAGAATAAAAAACTGTCATACAATTAACGATTAATGGGGATTATTTTCGTATTCGAAGTTTACCCTGGGAATATACACTGAAACTATTTTTTATTTCCTCACTAAACAATTTTAAAATCTCTAACATTACTTCTTTTTTCTTATCAGCGGTCGCATCTTCTAATCTTAACAACAGAACGCCTGCATGAGGTTTTTTTGAATGATAAACAATCCGCCTTGGCGGACAAAATCCTTATCCATCGTTATTACAAGTCTTTTCTCTTTTACAGCTAAATCTAAAATATCTACATCTCGCATATGTGGATTAAGAGATCGAACACTGAGTACATCATAACCTATTTCTGAAAGATACGTTTCAACTTTTTTACCTACTCCAATATCAATTAATAATTTTAACCTGCTTTCAGATTTCAAGCACTTAATCCAAAAATCTTTTCTTTCTCGACTAATTCTGCTGCATATAGCAATACCGCTTTTATATCATCATGTTCGAGTTCGGGATAATCTTGTAATAACTCATCTTCTTTTATTCCAGCGGCGAGTGCTTTTAATATTTGCTCAACAGTAATGCGAAGTCCTCTTATAATTGGTTTCCCAACCATTATTTCGGGATCAGCCGTAATCCTTTCTAATAATTTAATATCATCCATAGTTTTTCTCCAAATCGGATTTAAGTTAGGAAAATATGAGAATATTTGATATTGAATTTTGTTATACTCTCAGGTAAGGGAGCGTTAAAATCATCCGGTACAATAAAATCACCTTTAGCTAAACCAAATGGTCTCTTTTTAGTATTGTTAAGTTTAATTGGTCTAACCTCTGCGATTGGGTTGTCATTATCTTTAGGGGGTGAGATAATAAATCGATAATTGTCATTCCTCGTTTGTATTTATATCTCACCCCCTTAATCAGAATTGATTCACTATCTTTTACTTTTTTTAGGAACAGTGCTGTATTTTTCAATATTTCGTTTAGTGAAATATTAACCATAGTATCACACCAATCTTGTTAATGAAAAACTAATGAATCATTTGGTTAAAAACAATACATGTGGAGTATTACATTGAAATATTTAGGTGTGAGAACAGAAATTAATATTTCATGAGAAAAGTGCTTTAAAAATGGCTACAGATCTAATTCGTAAAAACTAAAAAATTAAGTGTTTGATTTTTCTTCTGTAGAAAGTTTTGAAGCAAATAAATCAACTTTATTTTCAATTTCATCTACATAACCTTTTAAGAACATAACTATCTTTTGTTTTTGGTCTTCAACTGTTTCTAGTAAAAAGAATGCGTCAAATTCAGACCGCGGCATTATATAAACAATATCATCCCAATCTGGACGATAAGAAACACCACCCGAATTATTATCTTTCTTTTCCCCAAATTTTGCTTGAAGAATTCTTCCAAGTTCATCAAAATTATTTTTTTCCCACTCTTTTTGCAGCCAAATCATAAAACATTCTCCATGGGCTTCATTATAATTTAATCCTAACCAAGGGTAAAAAGTAATTTCTTGGGCAGTATCTGGATTGAGTTTTAAACTGAAAAAATAGCCCGATTCACTCTCAGAAAAGTTATTTGACCGGTTGTAAAGTTCAAGTTTAACTCTATCTGTTGAAGAATTATTTATAGCAAACTTAAACATTCTGTTTAGATATAATATATCCATAAAAGATTTTTTTTGAACTAGTTCAATTATCTCCATTTTAGTACTCTTCTTAAATAATATTGAGATTGATTTGATAATTTCATTATGGCTTTCTTCCATTTTCTCAATTAAGTCATACCATTTTATCTTAATAAAATTCTTTAATTCATCTAAATCTTCAAAATTGATCGTGAGTAAAACTTTAGGAGAATTTGGAAAATATTTATTCATTTTTTCTGCATGATAGTCCCTATCCCACATCTTAACTTCTATCACAATATTTGTCAAATTCTTCGAACTATCCCAAAATTCAATACTTAGATCTGTTCTACCTTCTTCATAACCCAATTCTCTTTTTATGTATTTTTTATTTTCCCAAGTAAACATTTTAACCTGTTCTTGAGTTAACTCACCTTTATCTTTAATAAGTGATATAAATATTTCAAAAAACTCTTTGGATGTTTCAAGTAAAGCAAAAAGAAAGTCTGAAAGGTTATTTTCAATCCAATTTCTTTCGGCCAACTTTTTGAAAAATATCTCCCAATCGCTTTGCGATTCTTTTTCTGTTTGAGTCATTTTATCTCCTTTTAATAATTATGAAAGATTAATATTCTATTATTTGAAATATGATTAACAAAACTGAGACCAATTCAACTGGATCAACCGGTCCATCTATCCTCCCAATCACCTGAGAACTAAGAGCTTTATAAATTTTTCCTTCTTCAAATCTTGCTATAACTTTGGATGATAATCCCTGATAAACTTTATTCCCGTCGATTCTTAAAATCTGTTTTGAGCTTAATCCTTGATAGACTCGTCCTTTATTGTCAACGCGGAATAATACTTTTGAGCTTAATCCCTCATAGACTTTCCAGCCATCGAATCTTGCGATCACTTTTGATGAAAGTCCATCATACATTTTTTGATTTTCGATTCGGCCTAGGACTTTTGAAGATAATCCTTCATAAATCTTTATCTGTCCGAAAAGTAAATTGGTATCGAATGAGAGTAAGATGATAAAGTAAATTACAAAGAATGAAACCCTTCCAAGATTATCGAGATTAATACGATAAGCTGTTTGATTTTCACTTCTTCGCATAGATACATGTCCATTTATCTTGGTCAAGTTTAGCTCTTCTGAATTATTAAGTCAACAACGTTTAAGAAATTCTGAAAAGAACTCATCATCAAGTTTACCCCTGAAGATTTTCATCCAAACAGCTTCATTAAAAACCAAATCATCTGTCCACTTGTCTTTATATTTTTCTATAAAATCTGTTGTCCACATAAGGGACGGATTTAATGACAACTCTTTGAAGTCCCATCTGTCCGAATATCTTTCAAAGGTTTCACCATTAATTTGCAATCCCTTATTTCTGCTAAGCTTAATGAAATCAATTTCACTTGAATAATCATTTATCAACTCATCATTCCAGATAATGCCTTCGTTTGCGGAGAGTAATTCCCAATTCCATTTATTTTTGTACTTCCGAATAAAGTCATTAGACCACGTAAGTTTTAGATTAGAACTTAAATGATGCCAATCCAATCTTGTATCATACTTCTCAATTAAATTTTTCGACCACTTCACAGAAACGTTACCGCTTAACGAATTCCAATTTAATTGATTGGAATACTTTTCAATGAAATCTTCAAACCAATCAATTCCTGTATTCAAACACAGATAATCCCAATTAATGTTTCGTTGATATTTGGATAGATTATCATCATTCCAAGGAAAACTTTCATTCGCTGAAAGTTGATCCCAATCCCAGTAGTTGAAAAACTTTGTGATCATTTCATCTGAAAACACAATTGACTTACTGCCTGATAAACTCACCCAATCCCACAGAGAAAAATACTTTTCGACCAATTCGATGGATGAATCAATATTAACATTCTGACTTAGAAGCTCGCTGTACTCTTCAATAGCATCTAAAAAGCGAATGCTTGTTATGTCATTCAAAACCATCCTCCAGTTGATAGAAGGATTTGAGCATAAATGAATCCAGTTCCAGTTGTACTTGTAACGAGAGATCAATTTTGCATCCCATGGTAATCCGGTGTTCTGACTCAAGCAATTCCAATCCCAGTTCCAGAAAAAACACTCCATCAAGTCATAGTCCCATTGAACTGATTTATTCTTACTCAAGTTCTGCCAAATTAAGTGATAGCTGTATGTGTCCAATGATAGTTTATTCCATCTAATGTGTTCATTTAAGCTGAGCAAATCCCAATCTAAAGAAGGTTTGAAGTTATCGAAGGATTCGTCGTTCCAATTATACCACAACGAGACTAATCTTTTGAATAATCTCTGGTTCCTAAGACAAAATTGTAATAGTTCATTCATTTCTTTCTTGTCTCTTTAATTGTTCAAATCCAATAACTTTTCAATGCTCGCTGTTGTTACTGTAGAATCCTCTGTATGTTAAATCCATACACATTTCAAAATCCTTGTTCGCCAACTCACCCTTCATTTTTTTAATGCTTGTTAACTGTTTTACAAGATTAACTATGAATGCACCTGTAGCTTTTTTTAGTTCGAGTGCCGCCAAAATGTTATCGGTAAAGAAGCTGATGATCTGTTCATCATTCGTTTCTCGTTCAACTAACTGTAAATAATTCTCTGATTCGATTTCTGCAATATCGAGTATAAGATCAAATCTGCCCGGTCTCGATGCAGCTTTATCGACAAGCTCTTTTATATTTGTTGTTGAAAGTATGAAAAGATTATTTTGTTGAAATCCATCCAGATATTGAAGAAGACAAGAAAGATTTTGATTATTATGTTTTTCTTCTCTTGACCCGATGATTAAATCCAGATCATCAAAAACCAAGACACATGGTTCAAACGAAGAGCAAAAATAAAATATCGGGGCTAGGTTGTACATCTGTCCGTTGAGAATAAAAACTGTTGCAAGTCCTTCAATTTGCTTAATGATGTTATTGATGATATTAGTTTTACCGGTACCGGGACTTCCATTAAACAGATATCTCAAATACAATTTATCCTTTTGATAATTCTTTACTGCAAAGGCAAATCTCTCTATATGTTCTTGCTTTTGCGGAGGAAGAAAAACTTCATTAGTATTTTTATTATTTAAGTTTAATTTTCTTAAAAGGCGAATATCAAATTCCTTCCGCTCTTCCGATTTATATAAGAGCACTGAGTTTTTCAAAAATGATGTTTCGAAACTTTTTTTACGAATAAAATCATAAACATCTTTTGGATTAATGTTTGTCTCGCGTGCGGACTTAATGTGAAGGGCTTCAGATTTTGACCAAAGATCTTCCATATGTATGTCATTCATATGTGTGTCACTGATGGTACATAAGTAAGTAATATCAAACTCTATATTATTATACTTTACCACGAAAAGTAAAAAGTTATCAAGAATGTCATAAATACCCGTGCTTGAATTGAACTCAACTTTTACTTCGCGAGGGCAGATTGCATCCCGAGACTGAAGACATAGAATTTTATTTACTTCTATTCCTTCAGTCAATATTTCTCTCTTATAGACTTTGTATAAAAAATCCTTAACGAAGAATGAATCGATAAATCCCAAGGAGACTTTGTGAAATGAGAATTCATTAAATAACCTTGCTGGCTCTGCATTATTCCAAAGCATAATCACTTACCTTTTTGCTGGCAAGTAAAAACTTTGAAACGACAAATTCTTATCATGGAATGATAAAATTTGACTGAGCCACTTTGAAATTTTATCACTTAATGATATGACTTAGTAATTTAAGATCGTAAAGTTTGGTTATGGAACTACTTCTATTACTTTTTATCTGGTTTTGCTTCGTGCCGAGAGCTGTGAGGGGATGTGTGAGGGTTATATTGCTGTCTATTTTGGTCTTATTATTACTATCAATAATTGCAACCTAATATCAATTAAGAATTTTTGTTATAATAATTCTGAAAGGTCGCTGATAATTTTATCGATATATTGTTTTGTAAATAATTTTTTATTTTGATTTCTTACCGATGCATGATAGAGACTGATAATGAAAGTTTCTTCTTCTTTTATAATTTCATATTTCTTAGCAGGATTAATTTCAATTTTTGAATTGAAAAGAGAATTAAACAGCTTATTATAGTCGCTTATGAATTTAGCGCTTCTCCCAAAGCAAAAAATAAGTTTACTTTTTTTATAAAAATAATCTTTTACGAAATCTCGTAGAATTTCTAATCGTCTATCTAAAAATATTTTTTTCCACTCTTCTTCTTCTCCAATAAAGACATGTTGCTTGATAAAATTATTATAGATCTCATTTTTGGGAATTGCGTATAAATTTGATACGAATAGATCTATTGTATTAGAACCTATATCTTTAATATTAATATTTTCATTTCCAGACAACTGATTAAAAAGTAAAACATAACCATCATATGTATTTTGTTTTTTTATTATTGGTAGTTCTCTGAACGACTCGTTACTTAAATAAAAATATTTGTTTGTACCGTTTCCCTCATATTTATGATGTAAAAAATCCAATTTTTCTAATTCTGTATTCTCATCTTCCTTTTTGTCAGAAAATCCTGTCTCTTCTAATGCCATAAACAAAAATTGAGCATTGGGATTACCATAACCCACAAAATGATTTAATACTTCAAGATATTCTTCAGATTTTCTCATAATATTCTCCAATTTATTTACTCCAATTTAAATCTTTTAACTTCAAAAGCATCTGTCTGGCTCAAAATCTCTTCCATCAAACTATCATTCAGTTCATCTTTGAATATTTGCAACCATACATTTTCGACTAAAGCAATATCTGTTATCCATCTGTCTTTATACTTTTCAATAAAAACGATTGACCATTTTATTGATGGGTTTCTTGCGATACGGGAAAAGTCCCAATAATGTTTAGACTCTTCAAAGATTGTATCTGATACAGCTAAATTTTTATTCCAGCTAAGAACTTTAAAATCTATCACTGTATAAAATTGTTCTACAATTTCATCTGTCCACTTGATGCCTGGATTTTGAACGATCTTTTTCCAGTCCCATAAATATCTGAATTGATTCAATAATTCCTTCGTCCAAGATAAAGATGAATTCGCACTTAGCGAATGCCAATTCAACTTATCGTAATATTTTCTTATCATTTCATCAGTCCAATAAATTCCGCTATTCATACTCAATCTAGACCAATTCCATAAGTGATGATATTTTTCAATAAGCTCTTCCGACCATGGCAGCATCGGATTAGAACTTAAGTTCTCCCAATCAATTTTCTCGAAGTATGTTTCAATTTTTTCTTCATCCCAAAGAAATCCCACGTTTGCACACAATCCATTCCAGTCCAAATAAGATGAAAATTCTTTTATCATTTCAGGTTTCCAATTAATTGAATCGTTTCTTGATAAACTAAACCAATTCCATCGAGATAAATGTTTCCTCAATAATCCAGGAGTGAAATTAATATTTGGGTGACCTGCTAATAGTCCCCAAAAGGGTTCGAGCGGTTCAATTATGTTGAAAACCGATAAGTCATTAATTATCATGTCCCATTGAATGCTTTCGTTTCCGGTTAAATAATACCAATCCCATTTGTATTTATATTTCTCAATAAGATTAAGCGAACAAGTCAAAGAAAGATTCTCGCTTAATTTATGCCAGTTAAATTCGGTTCGGTATTCCTCAATGAATTTTTCAGTGAATGGAATTGATTTGTTTGCACTGAGCTTATCCCAATTACATTTGAACCAGAAATCGAATAATATTTCGTCTGTCCATATAATATTTTCATTCTCACTCATCAAATCCCAATCTAAAATACTTTCATACTTTTCTAGTTGCTCGAATTTCCAGCTATATCTTAAAGACATTAGTCTAATAAAAAACTTAGGATATTTTAGACAGAAGTTTTTTAATTCATCCATATTACTTATAACAATTTGGTAATGGGTAAGGTAGAATAAAGGGTATGAGAAATCGTATCATGGAGTGATAAATTTTGCGGTTTTTCTTGCCATTTGAGGTTAATTCTTAGAAGCAATTAATTTCATACCAGGATACGCTTCTCGACTTTTGAGATTTTAGATTAAAATTAGAAATATCAAGGGAGGTAGGGTGGTTATTTAAGATAGGTATATAGTCATTCTGAATCCCGACTAGGTCGGGATGAAGAATTGAATTCACTACTATAAAAAAGTTTTTAGATTTTTCACTCCACTCGAATTGATTGAAAAACGTGTTTTGTGTAGTTTCAGTTAGTTAATAGAAGTTGAACTATTGTAATAAAAATAATTTCAGATTAGAGATTCTTTCAAAATGCTTTGTATTCAATGTCGCTAATGGAATACCAAAATGAATAGCATTAGCTGCGATAAAAATATCACGATATTCAATTAGTTTATTTTTTTGATTTTAACTCTTTAAATATCTGTGATGCTAATATCGCTATGTTGTTGTCAAATGCTTTAATATCAATCCATCTAAATAATCTTTCGAGATCATTAAGATGTAATACCGTCGTAGCTCCACAATAAATTTCAAATAAAGTAATACTTGATGCACAACATGAAAATTTTTCTTTCAGTTTCTAGAGTAAAGTATTGGGTTTGTCTTTACTTCTTAGAAATTCTATGAGGACGGAAGTATCGACTAATATGGTATCATCTGCCAAGATTTTACCTTGATATCATCTTCTCTAATATCCCAAACCGAAATTTTATCCCATTCTTGTTTCCACGATAAAGTTAAATTTTTTATGGGGGTAATCGTTACCTCAACTTCTCCGTCTGGGACATCGCTCGGTAAAGTAATAAGTATTTCTCTGTTCTTGATTTTTGTTCTAAGCTTAATTGTTTCCATTTTAATCTTAACTAATTAATTATTTTATCTCCACCCAATTGTAACAGAATTTATTATCATTTTCAAGTAATTGAATAATGACTTCTTTATAAAAATTTGATGGCGAAAATTCATATCATGGAATGATAAATTTTTAGTCCTGGAATTACTTGTTTTTAGTTTAGAATAGATTTAATTTTTGCAGTGAAATATGATTCAATTTTTAGAAAATGATTGATATTCAAAAGCAAATAGAATATTGGCGGGATCAAGCTGTTTCGGATATGGAGACTGCAGAAATCCTGATTGAGAAAAAGAAATTTCTGCACGGATTATTTTTCTGTCATTTAGTAATAGAAAAAATACTTAAAGCACATTACGTTAAGGTTAATCAAAAAATCCCACCAAAAACTCATGATTTAATTTATTTATTAAAGCACTCAGAAATAAAAATTGAAAATAACGAACTTATTTTTCTTGGTATTCTAATGAAGTATCAACTTGCCTGTCCCGATTCATCAGTTACTGCCTAGTGTATCGGGGAAGGAAGATATCCGGATTATTATCCCGAAGTCCCTTCTAATGTTCTTGCAGAAAAATATTTAATAGAAACAAAGAAATTACTCCAATGGTTGACCGAGAAATTGTAGAAAAAGTCAAAACATATTTGAAAGAATTATCCGAAGAGGGTATTCAAGTAAGCCGGGCTATCCTGTTTGGCAGCCACGTTAAGGGGACAGCAAGAGGAGATAGTGACATTGATTTACTTTTGATTTCACCTTTGTTCGATAATTGTTCTGATGAGTTTGCTCCGAGAATATGGCTTAATGCAAGTAGAACAGATTATAGAATTGAACCCTTCGCTGTTGGTGAAAAACGTTTTGCTGAAGATGATGTTTCCGTGATTCTTGAAGTTGCTAGACAGGAAGGGTTTGAAATAGTCGCTTAACGGATTGACTGTGTAAAAATTAGGCAATGAAAATTCTTCTCATGGAATGATAATTTCTCGAAGTGTATTTATAGTTTGATCAACATGTTCCTTCTTCATAATAAGCGGAGGTACAAATCTAAGAACAGTATTATGCGTGCAATTTATTATTATTTGATTCTCTAACATTTTATTAACGATTTCTTTACCGGCAAATTTCAATTCCAATCCAAGCATTAATCCCTTTCCTCGCACTTCTTTGATTTTATCCGGCAGTTCATCGACTAATGATTTTAGTTTTTCTTTGAAGTAATGTCCGACCTTTTCAGCATTATGCATTAAACCGTTATTTACAATTTCATCAAATACAATCTTTCCGGCGGCACAAGCAATGGGATTTCCCCCGAATGTTGTACCGTGCATTCCCGGTTTTAGTACGTCAGTAAGATTATCTTTAATAAGGATAGCACCAAGCGGTAATCCTCCCCCTAAAGGTTTGGCAAGAGTAATTAAATCGGGATTTAATCCATAGTGTTCGTATGAAAAAAATTTTCCTGTTCTTCCCATGCCTGATTGAACTTCATCAATCATAACTAAAAATCCGAATCGCTTTTTTAATTCGCTTAGTGTTGAGACAAATTCTTCAGAAACCTCAAAAATTCCCCCCTCTCCCTGGATGCATTCGAAAAATACTGCTGCAGTGCTTTCGTTAGTTGATCCCTTTAATTTATTAATGTCATTAAAAGGAATTTGCTTACAGTTTTCGAGATATGGCCCAAACCCTTCTTTGTAGTCTAAGTTGCTCATCATAGAAAGCGAACCCATAGTTCTACCGTGGAAACTATTTTCCATGGAGATAATTTCACATTTATTTTTTTGTTGCCCCCATTTCCTTGCAATTTTGAGCGCTCCCTCACTCGCTTCGGTTCCGCTGTTGCAGAAGAATATCTTACTATAATTAGTAAATTCACAAAGAATTTTTGCCAATTCTAATTGCGGTTGTTGTACAAAGTAATTTGAAACGTGTATGTATTTGGATGCTTGATCGGCAATAGCAGAAATTAATCTTTCATTACTGTAGCCCAGGGCATTCACAGCCACGCCTCCGAGTAAATCCAAAAACCTGTTCCCGCTTTTATCAATTAAATACATCCCTTCCCCATGAGATATTTCAATTGATAAGCGATTGTAAGTATTTAAAAAATACTCTTTTTCAAGTTCGTGCATAGTCATATAAAAAAACCTAAATTTTAATTTTGCATAATTATACATAATTACGTATAATTATACAATTAATTTTATGAAAATATTTTAACTATGCTAAACGTTGGAATTCTTGGAGCCGCCGGTTATTCGGGTCTGGAACTTATCAGAAATTTAATCAACCATCCGAATGTAAATATCGAACATCTGTTCGGAAACTCTTCCGTGGGAAGTAAGATCGACTACGTGCATCCGTCTCTTAAAGGATCATTTTCAGAAGAAATAAAAGTTTTTGAGAGCGATGCTTTGGAAGGACTCGACCTCCTCTATGTCGCACTCCCATTAGGTCAGTCAATCCCTTTTGTTGTTACTGCGTTCGAGAGAGGGATCCGTGTAATAGATCTTGGCGGCGACTTCAGATTAAAAGATCTATCGGATTATAATAAATATTATAAACATACTCATACCGCTCCGGAATTACTGAGCCGCGCAGTTTACGGATTGAGTGAATGGAATGAAGAAGAGATAAAAACCGCTTACTTAGTCGCAAATCCCGGCTGCTATCCAATAAGCATATTATTGGCATTGATTCCGCTGCTAATTGAAGAATTGATTGCTGAATCATTTATAAGCATAATATCATATAGCGGTACATCCGGTGCTGGAAGATCGGTCGCTGCAAATATGATTTTCAGTGAAGTAAACGAAAGTGTGCGGGCGTATAAAGTTGGAAATCACCAACACATTCCTGAAATAAACCTTTACTTGAAACAGTTTAGCGGATCATCTCCAAGTTTTACATTTATACCGCACTTGCTTCCAGTAACTCGCGGCATTTATACCACAATTAATGCAAAATTAAAGGATGAAGTTACAGAAGAAAAAGTTCGTGACGTGTTTGAAAAATTCTATGGTGGATCGCCTTTTATTCGTTTGTTCCATCCAGCTATTCCTGAGATGAAAGACGTTATTTATACAAATTTCTGCGATATCGGTTTTAATATAATTAATGAGAGCAATTCTCTCGTTGTATTTTCCACCATTGATAATTTGGTAAAAGGTGCTGCAGGGCAGGCAATTCAAAACATGAACATTATGTTCGATTTAGAACAAACGGAGGGATTACTTCTATGCGACAAGAAAAAATCGTTGAAGATAAAATAGATAAAGGCATTACTGCTCCAATTGGTTATAAAGCCGCAGGAATTCATTGCGGAATTAAAAAACTTAAAAAAGATATAGCATTAATTCTATCAGACTATCCAGCTACCGCAGCAGCAGTCTTTACGCTTAATAAAGTGCAAGCAGCGCCTGTACTTGTGAGCAAAGAGCATTTGCAAACAAACGGCAAATTCAGAGCAATCATTATTAACAGCGGCAACGCCAATGCCTGTACCGGAGAACGTGGTTATGACGACGCAAAAAAAATGGCGGAAGAAACGGCCCAAGTTCTTGGTATTAAAACAGATGAGGTCTTTGTTGGATCAACTGGTGTAATCGGCGAACCACTGCCAATGGAAAAAATTATTAATGGAATTAATCAAATCTCACAACTTGCAAACGAATATGGTTATTTGGATGCCGCAGAAGCAATAATGACTACAGATACTTTTTTAAAATCATTCTCATCATCTTTTTTTATTGAGGGTGCCAAAGTCAGTATTGGAGGAATTGCGAAAGGTTCAGGAATGATTCATCCCAATATGGCAACTATGCTTGGGTTTATAACTACAGATGCCGCAATCGAACAAGAAACATTTCAATTACTTCTGAAGAAGATAGTGGACAAGACGTTCAACAGAATAATTGTTGATGGAGATACAAGCACAAACGATATGGTTATTGCACTTGCGAATGGCACATCGGGAATAAAACCACTTAAACCAGAAACAGAATCGTACAAAATTTTTGAAGAACAGTTTTATCAAGTTCTTAAAAAGTTAGCCCTCGATATTGTCCGTGACGGCGAAGGGGCTACAAAATTAGTTGAAATTACTGTTGAAGGTGCGTCTACTGAAATAGATGCAGTAAAGGCGGCAAAAGCAGTTGCTCTTTCACCTTTAGTAAAAACGGCAATTCACGGTGAAGACGCAAATTGGGGAAGAATAATTACTGCGGTCGGTTATTCCGGGATCGAATTTGATCCTGCGAAGCTCGAAATAATAATTAATGACGTTCCGATCTTAACGAAAAATTATGTCGTAGCTCTTCCGATTAAGGAAGCGAACCAAACATTAAAATCGAAAAATATTCATCTCTTAATAAAACTAAACTTGAATGGTGGAAATGCAACCTGCTGGACATGCGATTTTTCCGAAGAGTATGTGAAAATAAACGGGAGCTACCGCTCGTGATAACTAAAGCTAAATTCCAAAAAGAAGATGTTTTGATTGAAGCACTGCCGTACATTCAGCAATTCGAGCACAAGACTTTTGTGATTAAATATGGCGGTGCAGTTATGCAAGATGAAGAACTAAAAGCTATGGTTGCTCAAGATGTAACATTACTTCGAAAGATTGGAATTAATGTTGTGGTTGTTCATGGCGGCGGAAAAGAAATTACTTCATTTTCAGATAAGCTGAATATCAAAACAAAATTTATTAATGGGCAGCGTTACACAGATGAAGAAACACGCGATGTTGTTCAAATGGTTTTGGTGGGCTTGATAAACAAAGACATTGTTAGAAGAATAAATATTAATGGCGGAAGAGCAGTTGGCGTAAGCGGTATTGATGCGGAATTAGTTAAAGTAAGGAAATATGATAATGAAGATCTGGGGTTCGTTGGCGAAGTTACAGACGTTAATTCATCGTTTGTCAAAAATCTATTGAAGGATGGATATTTACCGGTGATCGCGCCCATTGGTGTTGATGAAAATGGAACTGTGTATAATGTTAATGCCGATATAGCTGCTGGTTCAATTGCCGGAGCGATTGATGCTTTAAAACTTGTTTATATGACTGATATTGAAGGAGTGAAAATTAACGGCGAGTTCGTCTCGCATCTCACTCAAACCGAAGTGGAGAATTACATAAAAAGGGGAATTATCAATGGTGGAATGATCCCAAAAGTCAAATCGGCATTAGATGCACTTGAATCCGGCGTACAAAAGGTTCACATAATTGACGGAAGAATTCCTCACGCTTTATTATTGGAAATTTTTACAAATGACGGGATCGGAACGGAAATAGTAAGTAAATAAGTGAAGAGGAATTTATGAGTAAAAAAATTCAAGAAATTCAGAATCGCCATGCTGTGATCAAATCATTAATCTCTACACAAGAGATATACAATCAAACACAACTTGTAAAAGTATTAAAGCAAAAAGGAATCAACGTAACCCAAGCAACCCTTTCACGCGATTTAACGGAATTGGGTGTGGTACGGGTGCCCACCTCAAGCGGACTTGTTTATAAAATTGTAGCAGCTGGAAACGAAAGCATACTTAAAAGTCACATCGCTGAAGAAGTAATATCTATCGACGGCAACGAATGTTTGGTTGTAATTAAAACCTTTCCGGGTCGCGCTCAAGGAGTTGCTCTGTTTTTGGATAAACAAAACGAACCGGAATTTCTTGGTACCGTTGCGGGAGATGATACAATTATCGTCATCCCACGCACTGTAAAAAGAGCAAAAAAGATAATCGAAAAAATCAAAACAATATTAGGAATAAAGTAAGATGAGTAATAACAAAATTGTAGTCGCATATTCCGGGGGACTTGATACTTCCGTGATGGTTCATTGGCTTAAAAAAAATTACAATGCAGAAATAATCACATTCACCGGAAATCTGGGACAAACAAAAGAAATGATTAATCTGAAAGAAAAATCGCTTAAATCGGGTGCATCCAAAGTTATCATTGAAGACTTAAGAAAAGAATTTTTAGAGGAATATGTTTTTCCCGCGTTAAAAGCCGGAGCGATGTATGAAGATGTATATCCAATGGCTACATCAATCGGCAGGCCGCTGCTTGCAAAAGCGCTCGTCGAAGTTGCTCGCAAAGAAAATGCTAACATGGTTGCCCACGGCTGCACAGGAAAAGGAAATGATCAAGTACGTTTTGAGGTTTCCATAGGAGCGCTTGCACCAGATTTGAAAGTTTTAGCACCATTAAGAATGTGGGAATTCAAATCGAGAGAAGAGGAAATTGAGTATGCGAAAGAGCATAACATTCCGATTTCCGCAACAAAGAAGAATCCTTACTCAATAGATGAAAATCTTTGGGGTACTAGTGTCGAGTGCGGTGTACTCGAAGATCCAATGGTAGAACCGCCGGAAGATGCATTCCAATCAACCATCTCACCCGAAAATGCGAATGATGGTCCGGAAGAAATTTCAATAGAATTTGAAAAAGGAATTCCGATAAGTGTAAACGGACAAGAAACTGATAGTGTTTCTTTAGTAAAGTTTATAAACGAAATCGGTGCGAAAAATGCTATTGGTAGAATTGATTTAATCGAAAACCGTTTAGTCGGAATAAAATCACGAGAAATTTATGAAGCTCCTGCCGCAACGATTTTGCACTTTGCTCACAA
>JAHJVF010000499.1 GCA_018828505.1 Bacteroidota bacterium
TTGCTGAAGCTCTTCCATGCTGTTCAACATGCCTTTGTACTCTTTCATCATTGTTTTCATGTTGTCAAGCATACCGTTCATATGATCTTTCATCCCGGAATTTTTCATCATATCGGGATCAGACATCATTTTGTTCATCTGTTCAAGCAGACCATTCATATCTTTTCCCATTTGGTCCATGCCTTGCATCATATTCATCATTCCTTGATTCATACCCATTTGCCCCATATCGTGGTTCTGCATTTGGTTATTCATCATGCCCATCATTTGATTGCTTTTATCCATCAATTGACCCATTTGAGACATCATGTTTTGCATATTCTGCATATGCTGCCCCATATTTTGTGTCTGCTGGTTTTGCATTCCGGTATTTCCGTGATGCTGATCGTGCTGGGCAAAAACTGAACCGGTAAATAAGATTACTATTGCCGTGCTTAATAAAAAGCACATTCGTTTTGATTTTTGAACTAACATTTTGTGTTACTCCTATTTGGTTTATGATTTGTTATTTTCACCATTATCATTGAATGGCGTCTTAATTAGTAAAGATGCCATAGTTATTTTCACCTCCATTATTTCTTTTTATAGAACTTCATTTTTCAATCCGATAAAAATAGATCGTTCTATCATTTATTTAACCTTGAAACCGTTTTTTTACAGATTCTCTTTAGCTTGTTTTTCTAAACGTTTTCTCAAACGCGCTTCATAATATTGTGTAACATCAGTTAATAATTAGCGGGATGTTCAACGAAAGCATAGCTGCGTTAGTCTGTGCATCGTAGCGTAACGAGAGATGTTGATTATATCGCTCCGCTGAATACCCTGCATCAAATGCGCTAATAATCTTTACTACTACGTATCCCGCCAGTAAATAATAGAACAGGTTCCGTTCTGTTGTAGTCCATGAAGGACGATAATCTGTGCCATAATAATTTGAATAATTATGCATTCGCCCCGACCATCCATTGCGACCGAGCAATATTGATGCAGGTATAAAAAGAGCAAGCTCTGCAGTCGTGTAAAGAATTCCTCTTTCCCAATTACCCGCGTAGAAATTTCCTAAATCAACAGGCAGCGGTTGGATCGAAAGCAGTGCTGCTATTGCAGGATCTTTTCTGCTGCCACGGTCAGCCATACCGCCATTGTGATGTTGGGCTATTAGAGGAATAGAAAAGAACATTATAGTTAAGCTCACGAAGAGCCACATTCGATTGAGTTTGTTGGTTAACATTGTATTGCTCCTTTTATATTATGTGATTAGTTAAATAAGTCCCCAACAACAAAGTTGTGGTGATGATTAAAAATCATTTTACCTTAAACCCGTTTTTTATAAGGTTTTGTTTTGCTTGATTAAGTGTAACCTCTTTCAAAGTCATTTCACAAATGGGGCATTTACCGGGTTTATCGGAAATTACATTCCAATCCATTGGATCCTGGAAAACTTTGCCGTCTTTGTTTTTATCAATTGCCCTTAAATCAACTTCCCCTTCGCGAACTATATTGTCTTTTTTCATATCCATTTTATCATGATCAGCATTCATCATATCATGTTTCATCATTCCTTCATGCTCCATCATTTTACCACCAATCATTTCCATCATCATTTTGTGCATATCAGGATTATCCATCATCTTCTTGCACATTTGCATCATGCCTTCTTTATTGCCTTTGGTATGATCCATCATTTTTTGCATCATCATTTCGCGCATGTGGTTGTCAGATGCAATCTTATCCATGCATTTCTGCATGTCCTCACTCTGAGCTTGAGTTTGTTTGTCTTTCTTTTCAGAAGATTTTTCTTGTGCCTTAATAATAAGCACAGATGAAAATACAAATCCTAAAATTAGGATGAGTGTGAAAGATTTCTTTAACATTGTTTTACTCCTTTAAATTAATTAAACAAATTAGCTTTTATAATGATTATCATAATTTCATTATTATTTATAACATTTTTTACATTAAAGGACAATAATTATGCCAATAAAAAAAAGAGAAAATAATGCTAAAAACTTGGTCACTTAGTTTAATTAATTAAA
>JAHJVF010000500.1 GCA_018828505.1 Bacteroidota bacterium
CGAACTTGGAAAAAAGGTCTCTCCATCTGTGGACTTAATTTCGGTGGATGGTGAATATATTAGAAAAGTAAAACCGGTGTACTATCTTTTTCATAAGCCCGCAGGGTATATCACAACTGCAAATGATGAAAAGAATAGAAAAACAATTTTTGACATAATAAAAATAAAACAGAGAGTTTTTCCTATAGGCAGGTTGGATCGAGACACAACAGGAGTTTTACTACTTACAAATGATGGAGACTTTGCGAATCTATTAACTCATCCAAAGAACAGAGTTCCAAGAGAATATATTGCAACACTTAATAAAGAGGTTGGAACTTCTCGCTTGGATGGGATCACAAATGTTGAACTCGAAGATGGTGTTGTTAGAATCGAGAAGATACACGTATTAAAATCCAATCCGCAGAAAGTGAAAATTGTGCTTCAAGAAGGAAGAAACAGAGTCGTTAAAAGAATTTTTACTAAATTAGGATACGAAGTCAAAAAATTACATCGGACTAATTATGCTGGTTTTACGATTGAAGGTCTTCCACTCGGGGTTGTAAAGAAAATTCATTATTCGAAAATTGAAGAAATAATTAAACGCTATGAAAAACATTAATAACGCATTACTCATAATTTTACTTTTGTTCGAAATTGGATTTACCCAAACTGAACAAATTAAAGATACTCGACCGGTATCAGTTTACCCATCAATTCAAGATTTCACGAAAGTATTAGACGATGTTTTCAACGACCCAAATTTTTCAAATGCTCATTGGGGAGTTGTGATTCAATCGTTACAGACTGGTGAGTACTTCTATAAAAGGAATGAAAACAAAAATTTCATGCCCGCCTCGAACATGAAGCTGTTCACCTCTGCTTTCGGGCTTCTTGATCTCGGTGCTGAATTTCAGTATGAGACTTCTTTGTATATTAAAGGAAGGATTGATGAGGAGATCGTCAAAGGTGATTTAATAATCAAAGGCAGCGGCGATCCAACGATTACTGGTAGATTTTATAATGATGACCCAAATTACGTTTTCTCATTGTGGGCGGATTCTCTAAAAGAACTTGGTGTCGAAGAAATTCGTGGTAACATTATTGCTGATGATGATGTATTTGACGACATCGGGCTTGGATCAGGCTGGTCATGGGATGATGAAACTTATTATTATTCTGCCCCTTCAAGCGGAGTCTCTTTAAATGATAATTGCGTTGATATTAGCATCGTTCCAAGTGAAAAAATTGACTCGAAAGCTTTGATCACTTACCGTCCGAATACAAAATATGTAACTGTATTAAATGATATTGCAACCGTATCAGATGATTCAGTAACCAAATTAGAATTTTATCGGGATCGTGGTACAAATATTATTCATTGTTATGGGACAATTAGATTATCTGAACCAAAGTACACTGAATCGATATCGGTAAATAATCCAACAAAGTTTACCGCTGTTGTATTTAAAGAGATACTCGAAAGCAAAGGAATATCCGTCAAAGGTTATGCAGCCGACGTTGACGAAACTTTAGAAGCCCTTGATTATACAACACTAACAAAGCTATACTATCAATTAGCTCCTAAATTAGAGCAAATTGTTAAGGTCATAAATAAAAGAAGCAACAATCTTTATTCAGAACAATTATTGAAAACGATCGGATATCGACATGAAAAAGTCGGTACAACCGATAATGGAATTAAATCTGCAGAAGTTTATTTAAAACAAATGGGCATTGATCCGGATAATATTCAAATTGTAGATGGATCGGGTTTATCGAGAATGAATTTAATAACACCAATGCAGCTCAATAATTTATTAAGGTATATGTTTAGATCGAAAGTATATAACAGTTTTTATGAATCTCTTCCAATAGCTGGAGTTGATGGTACAATTTCTCGGCGAATGAAAAACACACGTGCTGAGAATAATGTCCGGGCAAAAACAGGTTATATCAATTCTGTCAGATCGCTCTCAGGATATGTAACCACAGCTGATGGAGAAATGCTGACATTCGTAATGGTTGCAAATAATTTTCTCGTACCATTATCACTTGCCGAAAATATTCAGGATTTGGTTTGTATACTTTTATCGAATTTTTCGAGAGGAAAGAAATAGAGATGAATAATCAAGATCAACAAGTTTATGACGTTAATGTTCTTATAAAAAGAAGAATTGAAGAAGTTGAAGA
>JAHJVF010000010.1 GCA_018828505.1 Bacteroidota bacterium
CTATGTGCTTTTCTTCTACCTACATTATTTATTTTTCTTTTTTGTCTCCTTACATCCCCACTTTAGCATCAACTCTGCTTTTATGAATCTTGATAATCTACATTTCTACGGTTGAGTTTCTTGGAAGCTGTAATTTTGCTATTGATAAAAAATAAAATAAACTATATACTTGTATTGCGATTGTAATTACATAGTATTTGAGGTAATAAAATGAATAAATCAGCAACAATACAAGCCAGAATTGATCCGAGTGTGAAGAATAAAGCTCAGAAAGTTCTTAATAAACTGAACATTTCAATGTCTGAAGCCATTGCCATTTTTTTGACACAAGTTTCTTTAACCAAGGGAATACCTTTTGAAATAAAGATTCCCAACGAGTTAACCGAAGAAACATTACGCAAATCTGAAAATGGTGAAGAACTTCACGAAGTATCTAATGTAGACCAACTTTTCAAGGAACTGAATAATTGAGACTAATTTACTCTTCCCAATTCAAAAAGGATTTCAAAAAAATCCAGAGTCAAGGGAAGAATATTTCTCAACTTGAAATTATAATTGAAACACTTCTGAAGAAACAATCATTAGAATCAAAATACCGAGACCATAAACTAGTTGGCAAATGGAAAAACCATCGTGATTGCCATATTGAACCAGACTGGTTACTAATTTACCGCCTCACAGAAGATGCTTTATATTTAGAAAGAACAGGTTCACACGCCGAACTTTTCAAATAGTTTACAGCTAACGGCGTTGCCGATAAGCGGCGCCTCAGCTTGCCCGCCGAAATTTTAGTGTAGGCGGGAACAGCGATGCCGCTAAACTGACAAAACCAATAATTAAACAAATGCCGAATGCGAAAATCCGCCGCGGCGGATCGCCTTGAGCCACTTGTTAGCACATTACTGAATAATATTTTTATGCTTCTTTAAATTTTCCAGAAACATATCTATGAATAATACTTGCAACTAATGTCTGATAAGGCATGCCTTCTTCTAATGATTTGGCTTTAAGACTTGCTAAATCTCTTTCTGAAAGACGAATATTGATTCTCTTATTTTTTGCAGCAGTATACTTAGCATATTTTACATATTCTACCTTCCTATTTTCAAAATCTTTTATCGATTTCCATTCATCATTTTCAAAAGACTCAAGCAATTCTTTTTCTTCTTTATCTAACTTCTTCATTTTTTACCTTCCTAAATATTTTTTTGTTGCCTTTCTACTTGGAATAATTGTTTTGAGAAATACTTTTTCATCATCTTCAACAAATGGAACTAAATAAACATAACTTTCATACTCAACAACATATAGACTTTGACTTTTATATCTCTTTTGAGTTGGATGCTCTACTATATCAATTAAAAATCCTAATTCTATTTGGCTTACAATTATCTCAAACGAGACGTTTCTTTCTCTTTTGAGTTTTTTATTCTTTTCTTCATTCCAATCGAAATATTTCATTATACGTTCACATTTTCCAGAACTAAATTAATTATAATGTATGCCTATTGTCAACATCAATATACTCTTATCTTTTTAGTGGGCTAACGGCGTTGCGCCTAACCAGCCGCCCAGCTTGCCCGCCGAAACTACACTACACTAAAGTTCCGTGTAGTAAACTTTTAGTGTAAGCGGGAACAAGAGCGACAAGTAAAACCTGCCTGCCAGTTTACATCCGTCAGCTGACGGATGCAGGCAGGTCGCCACACCGCATTAAGCGGTCGGGTTGTCCAAAGGACTCCCCAAAGGGGTCTTCGACCTTCGGAGAGCGGCTTGTTATGTTGCCAGATTATAGCTCATCTGATTTTTTTTACTATAATTTTATCTATCCGTTTACCATCCATATCTATAACTTCAAATTGATATAAACCATAATTTATTATATCTCCTTCTTTTGGGATCCTATCAAGTTGATGCATTATAAAGCCGCTGAAAGTAGAATAATCCTTAGTTTTAAATTCAATTGAAAAAAAGTCGGCTACTTTATTTATTTCTGTTGAACCGTCAACTAAATACGTTCCATCTTTTCTCTCGAATATTATTTGTTCTGATTCTTCAAACTTTTCTGGAAGGTCTCCAAAAATATCTTCAATTAAATCGTGCAATGTTATAAGCCCTTGAGTGCCACCATATTCATCAACGATTAATGCAATGGTTGTCTTGTGGCTGCGAAACTTTTCGAGAAGGTCAAAAGAATAAATAGATTCTGGAATTACTAGAACTTCATTTAAAATAGTTCGTATATCAAAAGATGGATCGATATAATATTTTATTAAAAATTCTTTTGACTCAGCAAATCCTAATAAATTGTCTATATTTTTTTCACATACCAAATATCTGGAATAATGATGCGAGGAAATAAACTGAAAGATTTCTTGATTTGTCATTGATGAATCAATCCACTCAATATTTTTTCTTGGAATCAATATTGAATTAACTTTTTTATCATTAAAACTGAATACTTTTTTGATCATTTCCGATTCTTCTTTTTCAAAAGTTCCGTGAAATGTTCCAAGTTCTAATAGTGATTTTAATTCATCTTCAGTAACAGGTGGTTCTTCGTTCTTTTTAACACGTATAAAAAACAAAATAATTTTTGTTGATAAACTTAAAAATCCAACAATTGGGGCAAATGCCTTTGCAATAAAATACATTAGTGGCGCACTAAGTAATGTAATTTTTTCAGGATTGTTTAATGCAATTCTTTTTGGAACAAGTTCGCCTATTACTAATGACAAGTATGTTATTATAGTAACTATAAGAGCAAAAGATATTTCAACAGAATATGGTTTTAGATAATCTATTTTCTCTAAATAGGGCGTTAAATCTTCAGCCATTGCATATCCACCGAAGGCACCGGCAAGAATTCCGATTAATGTAATTCCAATTTGAACCGCCGATAAAAATTTTTCAGGTTTATTCAATAGATAAAGTGCCTTCTTTGCAGAAACATTGCCTTTTTTTGCTTTGTCTTCCAACTTAAATCGCTTTGCAGAAACAAAAGCAATCTCACTCATCGCTAGCAAACCATTAAAGAATAATAGAATTATAATAATTACTATTTCATACATATTGTTTTGTATTCCTAATTTTATAGCAACATAACGGCGTTGTTTTTAAGCCGCCGCCCATCCGTCTCCGTCAGCTGACGGACAGCCATGCAGCTTTTGTCAACGCAACTATTTTTGAAAAGCCAAACTCATATGCGACCCAATATGACCGCATCGAAGAAGCGGTCGTTGTTGTCCAAAGGACTCCCCAAAGGGGTCTTCGACCTTCGGAGAGGCGCGGGTTATACCTTTTTTATAGTTAATTATGGATAATTTTTATTTCTAAACGACAGTCTAATGCTTCTAAATATTTTTTTATTGTAGCAAGTGATGGTGAGTGCTGACCACTGGTTAAAGATGATTCTAATCTTGTAATTGATGGAGATTTTGTCCCCATTCTTTCAGCTATTTGTGCTTGACTAAGACCAGCTTTGTTTCTTGCCCGAAGCATTCCTCTTAACAAAGTAAATTCTGGCTCAAGTCTATCATATTCTTTTTGAACTGAGGATTTTTTTAGTGCTTTTTTTTTAAGCTCTTTATGTGTCATTTTCCTAATACCTCTTTGATTCTATTTTTTGCTATTTGTATTTCTTTCTTTGGAGTTTTATTTGATTTTTTAATAAATAAATGAAGCATTACAATCTTTTTCCCAATCAGCGTACAATAAAATACTCGTGCGATTCCTTCCTTGCTTTTAATTCTAAGTTCGATTAAACCTTCACCAAGAAATCGAGTATGAGGCATACCTAAATTAGAACCAAACTCAAACATTAAATCTGTTAACCTTAAATAACGCGCTAAAAGACCACTAGGCAAGGAAAGGATTCTCTTTTCAACTTCATCGCTATAATATTCAATGCTCCAATTCATAAAGCAAATGTAACAAATATGTTACTATAACACAAACAAGATTAAAAAATCTCTGAAAGGTATAACGGCGTGGCCGCTAACCAGCCTGCCCCGACCTGCCCGCCAGGTTGAACTTGCAGAGGCAGGCGGGGCAGGTAAACAGGCGGGCTTGTCGGGGGGCAGCCCAAGTTTACCTATCGAAGCAGGGCGTTGCAGATTTGCAATTATCTGTCATTTCGATGAGCGAAGCGAAGAGAAATCTTAAATAACAATTCGTTTTAAGACTTCTCCCTTCGGTCGAAGTGACATTTTTCCTAATCTGCAACAGCCTGCGAAGGTAGGAACAACAATGTTTTTTATTTAACAGGGATTTTTACAGAACAAAAGTACCCTCAAAAAAACACACTAATGATCCGCCTGTCCAGCTAATCAACATTGTATATTGGACCAAATATCGACAGAACAATCTGTAACTCCTTATAAAAAAACAAGTTAACCAG
>JAHJVF010000064.1 GCA_018828505.1 Bacteroidota bacterium
GGTTTCGACTGATAGAAAAACTCGACGCAGATATCGGATTGAAGATGACATTCCGATTATGCTTATCGAAGAATCGGAAGTCTTATCCGAGGAAGAGTGGGCGGAAATAATGAAAAGACATGAAAAAATTTAGACACTAATTTCACTAATTAATTCGTGTAATTAGAATGAATTCGATGATTCGTTACATTCTTTTACAATGTATAAAAATTGTATATATTTCTTTTGAGAAGGATACGTTATGATAAATGATGTAATTTATACTTCGCCTGATATTCTCAGCGGTACACCTGTTTTTAGAGGTACTCGTGTTCCAATCAAGAATTTGTTCGATTACATCGAAAGCGGCGAAACACTTGAAGAATTCCTTGAAGCTTTTCCGAGCGTCAAAAAAGAACAAGCTATTAAAGTTTTAGAAATAGCCGAACGCGTATTAACATCGAGTAAATTTCTGAATGAAAATTTTGCTTGATGAATGTATCGACTGGCGGCTGAAACATGAGTTTTATGGGCAACATGATGTAAAGACCGTTCAAGACATGGGATGGCTTGGGAAATCGAATGGTGAATTGCTGTCTGCGGCTTCGAAAGAGGATTTTTCAATTTTCATAACAATCGACAAGAAATTAAAATTTCAGCAGAATTTGAGAAAGTATGGATTAGCCATCGTAGTCTTAGACGTCTACCGTAATACACTTAAAAACCTTAAACTACTTGTACCTAGAATATTAGAACAAATCCATGCGATGCAATCTGATGAAGTATACGAAATTAAATAATACACTGAAGTTACGCAAAACCAAGTAAATGACAAGAATTCCGAAGGATCCTTTGGAGATGCTACAACAACAAAATTTTTCATGGTTTTCTCGATACATCCCGACCCACATCTCGAATTGATCTCGGTCGGGATACTCGAAAACCAACCTATATTTCTCCGAAGGATCCTTTGGAGAGGTTCTCGAGTTTCCGACCCGCTTTACCGCCTATGCAGTTCATCCGAAGGATCCTTTGGAGAAGATGGGGTCGGAAGTATCGAGAGAACCTATTCGGAATGAAAATAGCGTTGACTGCGTAACTTCAGTAATACATCAACAACTGACCGAAATAATGAAAAGGTATGGAAGAATTTAGACACTAATTATCACGCCTGCGTGCCGAAACGCCTGTCTACACGAAGCATCTCAGCAAAGGCAGGCACTTTGGCCTGCCCGCCAAAGAGAATCCGAAGAGGCAGGCGGGCGTGCAGGCACGAATTTCACTAATTAATTTCTGTTTTAGATTTGATCCCAGGCTGATATATTATGAATATTAAACAATTGCTCTTAGAAAAAATTTTACTTTTCGATGGTGCAACCGGAACAAACCTTCAATCCGCCGAAGGCGGACAATATTTAACTGCGGATGATTTTGGAGGAAAAGAGTTTGAAGGATGCAACGAATACCTTTGCATTACCAAACCTTCTGCAGTGGAAAAAGTCCATGTAGATTTTCTTGAAGCTGGTGCCGATATCATTGAAACAAACTCTTTCGGATCGACACCATTAGTTTTGAACGAATACAATCTTGCTCATCTAAGCTACGATCTAAGTAAAAAGTCTGCTGAAATCGCTAAGCGAATCGCAAATGATTTTTCTAATAATCACAAACCAAGATTTGTTGCTGGATCAATCGGTCCAGGCACAAAACTTCCTTCACTTGGACATATTTCTTTCCGTGAGTTAGAGAAATCATTTTATACTCAAATTTCCGGATTGGTTGATGGCGGTGCTGATCTTCTTTGTATTGAAACTTGTCAGGATCTTTTGCAAATAAAATCAGCACTAAGTGCAGCATCAAAAGTTTTCGAAGAAAGAAAAATTAAGATTCCAATAATTGTGGCGGTAACAATCGAAACTACCGGCACAATGCTTATGGGAACTGATATCTCCGCTGCGCTAACAGCACTCGAACCTTACGATATAATTGATGTCATCGGAATGAATTGTGCAACGGGCCCAAGGGAGATGAGTGAGAGTATTCGATACCTTTGTCAAAATTCCTCAAAGCCGATCTTTGTAATGCCGAATGCAGGCTTACCTGAAAATGTTGGAGGAGTTGCATGTTATCACCTTTCACCTGAAGAGCTTCAAAAGTGGATGATCCATTTTGTGACTGATCTCGGAGTGAATATTATCGGCGGATGCTGCGGTACGACAAAAGAACACATAAGAAAATTAAGTGAAAGTATTGAAGGGCTTTCTCCAAAAGAAAGAACTTGGGATTATCAACCTTCTGTTTCGAGTATTTATCAAAGTCAGACTCTTCATGTCGACCCTGCACCGGTTTTAGTTGGTGAACGATGTAACGCAAATGGTTCAAAACAATTCAAAGAGCTTTTATTAAAAGATGATTATGACGGTATGGTTCAAGTAGCAAAGGATCAGATCAAAGAAGGTGCACACATCCTTGATATTTGTGTCGCATATGTTGGTCGTGATGAAAAAAAAGATATGATAGAATTTGTGAAACGGTTGAACACTCAAGTTTATCTTCCGTTAATGTTCGATTCAACTGAATATGAAGTCCTTGAAGCTGCACTCGAACATTATGCCGGACGCGCGATTATTAATTCGATCAATCTTGAAGATGGGGAAGAGAGAACCGCAAAAGTTCTTCCTCTTGCGAAAAAATTTGGTGCAGCAGTAATTGCTCTTACAATTGATGAAGAAGGAATGGCAAAGACTGTTGAGAATAAGTTAGCAATCGCAAAACGAATCAGAGACATTGCAATAGACAAATATGGATTACGAGAAGAAGATTTGATCTTTGATACATTAACTTTCACACTCGGAAGCGGGGATGAAGAATATCGGAAAAGTGCAATTGCTACTATCGAAGCGATTCGTGAAATCAAAAAAGAAATTCCTAAATCAAAAACGTTGCTCGGTGTGAGCAATGTTTCATTTGGACTGAATCCACAAGCAAGGCACTCTCTGAATTCCGTTTTCCTATATCACGCAGTGCAAGCGGGACTTGATATGGCAATCGTTCATGCAAATAAAATCATGCCGCTTCACAAAATCAATTCGCGGGGAAAAGAACTTTGCGAGGAATTAATTTTTGATAAAAGAGAGTTCGAAACGATTCAATAAAACCAACATGACACTAGAAAGTTTATAAAGCATGATGAACAAAAAATATTTTATTGTAAAATTTATAATATTTGTTTTGCTAATCACTCTCCCAAAGCATGCGTTTTCAACCGGTGCCTGCTGCGTGATAGGGAAAGGGGCTGCAAATAAATTTGCTATTTCCTTAGCTGTGTCTATGGCACAGAATCATGAAAATTTGGATAATGAAGTGTATAACCTCTCACAGTATGCGATGATCGGTAAATTTAACTATCCGTTGTTTCAAAATTTTGTTCTTCAGGCACAAGCTGGCATACCGGTTCAAACCTCTTTGGAACATCATCAAGGACAAGAATTCTCGGGTAACTCAGGATTTAATTTGGGAATCTCTGCGGGATACGTTCTTCCTAATGTAGTAGACGATCTTGAGTTCTTCCTATTGGCCGGTTATTCGTTCGCAAAAAGTTATTTGAATAAAGAAAATGAAAATGAATTCAAACAAGACATGGATGTATCAGAGTTTCAAGCTGTTTTGATTGGAGAATATAAAGTCAATAGCGATTTATATCTAATTGCGGGAGTGAGATTATATGGAAGTAAAATCGATTTGAAGAATAATCTTGCTACAAAGCGAGGTTCGCATTTAGGAAGTTTGGGATATTTGATAGGATTACGATTTTCGTTTACCGATAATTTTGATCTTAGTATTGAAAGCGGCTTTGGTCATACTAATCTTGGCAGTGTTGGCTTGATGTACTATTTATGAGCCTACTCAAAAAAGGATAATTTCAATAA
>JAHJVF010000065.1 GCA_018828505.1 Bacteroidota bacterium
TCGGGAATGATGATCAAATCGGCTGTGCCGATTTTCGATGAGGACAATTCATTTATCGGAATTTTAATCGGTGGAATTTTACTAAATAGAAATTTCAAAATCGTCGATAAGATCAAAGAGGTTGTTCACGAAAAAGAGGTCTACGAAGGGAGGGACATTGGCACTGCAACTATATTTCAGAACGATCTGCGAATCTCGACTAATGTTAAAAACCTCGACGGTTCGAGGGCAATCTCATCATTAGTTTCGGAAGAAGTTTATGATAAAGTGCTGGTCGAAGGGAAAAAATGGATTGGCAAGGCATTTGTCGTCAATACCTGGTACATCACAGCTTACGAACCCATCCGAAATATCGACAATAAAATAATCGGCATTCTCTACGTAGGTATTCTTGAAAAGCCATTCAATGATATCCTGAGAAATACGATCATCACTTTTCTTGGGATTGCAATTGTTGGAGTGCTGCTGATTATTTTAATTTCATTACTAATTGCTCGGAAGATCTCAAAGCCTTTAAGACAATTGGAATCTGCTGCTGATCAAATTGCAAAAGGAAATTATAATCAAAACCTGATCATCGATGCACCAAGGGAGATTGAAAGCTTAGCTCACTCTATAACCCGGATGTCAATCCGATTAGAAAGGGAAAAAAGAGAATTAGAAACTTGGGGAGAAATTTTAGAGAAGAAAGTTAAGGAACGTACTGATGAGATTCAAAAAATTCATTCTCAGTTATTCCGTTCGGAAAAACTCGCTTCAATTGGAAAACTTGCTGCAGGCGTGGCTCACGAAATCAATAATCCGCTCACAGGAATTCTAACCAATGCAAGTTTACTAAGAGATGATCTCGAAGAGGGAGATCCACGCCGCGAGGATCTTGAAGTCATTGTCAAAGAAACTATTCGATGCAGAGAAATTGTAAAACGGTTACTCGACTTCTCCCGTCAGACAGCACCCGTTAAAAAACTCACAGACGTCAACTCAATTCTTGAACAGATCGTTTTATTTGTACATAACCAAACTGCATTCCGTAATATCAAAATCGTTAAAGAATTTGGACCAAATATTCCCGAAATAATGGCTGACCCTGACCAGATCCGCCAAGTTTGCATCAATCTGATTATAAATGCATCGGAATCAATGACTCGCGGAGGTGAACTCCGAATTAAAACATTTATGGCGAGTGGAAATGATCTTATTAATGTGATTATATCCGATACCGGTGGTGGTATCCCGGAAAATCTTAGAATGAAAATTTTTGATCCCTTCTTTACAACAAAAGAAAATGGAACCGGATTAGGTCTTGCCATAAGCTATGGAATTATTGAACAGCATGGCGGACGGATCGACTTCACAAGTGCAGTCGGAGAAGGAACAACATTCAATATTTCATTACCAATTAAATCTCAAGAAATGGATGGTGATTCATATGGCGAAGATATTAGTCGTTGATGATGAATTAGTGATATGCAAAAGCTGTGAAAAGATTTTTCGCAGAGCGGGACATGAAGTCCAATATTCAACTTCCGGGAAAGAGGCTCTGAAGCTAATCGATGCAGGCGATTATGATATTGTTTTCACAGATTTGAAAATGGTTGATATTGGTGGAATGGAAGTACTGCAAAGAGTAAAGCAAAAGCATCCCGAAATAGTTGTCGTAGTGATCACCGGATTTGCAACGATTGCATCTGCCGTTGAAACAATGCGCAGCGGGGCATTTGATTTCCTTCCAAAACCATTTACTCCGGCTGAACTGCTCGCAGTTCTCGAAAAAGCACTTGAAAAAAGAAGACTATATACAATCACATACGATGATGACATTTCATTTTCAGAGAATGTGTTCCATGGTTTGATCGGGAAAAGTCCTAAAATTAAATCTGTGTTCAATTTAATTATAAAAGTCGCACCAACCGATGCAACGATATTAATAATGGGTGAAAGCGGAACGGGAAAAAACTTAACAGCCAAAGCAATACATGATTCCAGCAAAAGGAAAAATGAAAAATTCTTTGCGATTGACATTTCAACTTTAGCAAGTTCATTATTAGAGAGTGAACTCTTCGGGCATGTCAGAGGTGCATTCACGGGTGCGATTGCAGATAAAATAGGAATCTTTGAAGTGGCTGACGATGGGACAATTTTTTTAGATGAGATCGGCAATCTTTCTATGGAAACTCAAGCTCGTCTGTTGAGAGTTTTGCAGGAAAAAGAAATTATCCCAGTCGGAAGTACCGAGATCAGAAAAGTAAACGTAAGATTGATATTTGCTACGAACAAAGATTTGAAACTACTTGTGGGAGAGGGAAAATTCAGAGAAGATCTTTTCTATAGATTAAATGTGTTTCCACTCCGATTACCGAGTTTACGAGAACGACGTGAAGATATCCCCGAACTTGCGATCCACTTCATTAATAAATATTCAAAGGAATTCAACAAAACTTCTCCTAAGCTGTCACCAGAAGCAATTGAAGCTTTGCTGAATTATCATTGGCCGGGCAATATTCGTGAACTCGAACATACCATTGAAAGACTTATAATATTTAACGAGCAGGAAACAATTGAACCCGTACATGTAAGTGCAGCACTCTTTAAATCTGACAGAAATATCGGCAGCATAATTCCGCGCGATAGCAAAGATTTGAAAAATCTGAAAAAGCAGATCCGGGAATCCTCTGTGCAGGAGGTCGAGAAACTTTTCGTTACAGAAGCTTTGATAAGAAATAATTGGAACGTATCACAAGCTGCACGCGAAGTAAATATGCAGCGTTCAAATCTACAGGCACTGATAAAAAAATATAACATCAAAAAACCTGATTAAACTGCATATCCGAACTGGCAGGTGAATATTTTTTTTATTCACTTAAAGGTTAAGTGTGCTCATCACCTTTAGTTTTTTAATTAATTTCGACTTTCCACTTCTTCACCTTGGGAATTTTTCCTGGCACAATCATTGCTTATATGTGATTAATTATGAAAAATGAAACTAAAAAAGAAGGAAACTTAAAATGATTACCGAGAAAATTCTTATTGTTGATGATGAGCAAACCATCTGTGATAGTGTTGAAAAAATATTATCAAAAAAAGGATTCAGCATTGATAAGGCGTTAAATGCCGAATCTGCATTAAAGAAAATGTCTGAAGAAAAATACGAACTTGTGATCACCGATCTCATGATGCCGAAAACAAGCGGCATGGAATTGATCGAGATCATCCGTAAACATTACCCCGAATTGAATGTGATAATGATAACAGGTTATGCCTCATTCGAGTCGGCTGTTTCAGCGACCAAATTAGGTGCTTTGGGTTATTTGGCAAAGCCATTCACTCCCGATGAACTACTGACTGTCACATCAAAAGCTTTAGAAAGCCGCAAGAGCGATCAAGATAAAAAAGATGTACAATCAAATTTAGATAACAAACAAGATGATTTAATCGATGTTGATCTTCCCTTCAGCGAAAGAGACCTTGAGAGAAGAACCTCCAAAGAATACATTGAGGCATTAACACACTCCGATATTCCGCTCGCAAAAAAAATCGTTGATAGAGCTTATTGTCAAACCGGAAAGCGTGACTGCCGCAGGGTTATCACGGAAGGAAAAGAATGTGCCGGTGAATGTCCAATCGAGAAAAAAGAAAAAGCCAGAAGCAAATCGGTAAAGAGACACCGAGTCTTTTCTAATGAGATCATCGATGTGGATATGCCTTTTGCTGTAAGTGAAATGGCGAAATACATCAGTGAGGATTATTTCTCATGTCTTGATAGATCGGATATTCCGCGTGCAGCACTCTACGGAAAAAATATTACAAGCAAAAGCAACGTTCTGGTTATTGACGATGAGCCGATCGTTTGCCAAAGTGTCAGAAAAATTCTTACAAAACAAAAATATGTAGTTGACGAAGTTTTTGACGTCGACGCCGCGATGAACAAAATGAAGATCAATAAATACGATCTCATTCTGCTCGATCTCAAAA
>JAHJVF010000066.1 GCA_018828505.1 Bacteroidota bacterium
CACATAGAACCGAAAGAGGCAGGCGGGCGGGAAATATTCTCCCGCAGATGTTCGCAGAATAGGTTTTTCGAGGTACCCTTATATCAATTTTTGTAACGGGTATCTAAAGTCTTTTGTTCTCTAATGACAAATCTGGGATAAACAAAGACTTTAGAGCTTTCTCGATCGATTGTTGAATATTATGCAAGCATGGATTATAAAGCTGACTTTCTAAAAGAATTTTACCTGCTTCAAGATTTTCTTCAGAAAATGTTATCCAATTTTTAGTTTCCTCTTTCATAGATCACCTCACCTGTTTCTATTTCATCGGTTAAAAAGTCGTTAGACTTATCTGCATGAATTGGAATTATTTCTACTGGAATTTTCTTCGAAATTTCTCTCACAATCTTTCGATATCTTAATGCTAAAGTTAGATAATTTTCTTGGCTTCTTTGGAAAATTGCTAAATCTAAATCATTTGGACTATCACTCTCCAAGAACGATCCAAATATTATAATTTTTTCAATCTCGTTTTGTGATCGTAGACAATCTGCAATTTTTCTCTTGATTTGCTCTTTTTCGATTTGGGTAAAGACCATAATTTTTATTTGAACTCTTTTATTTCATCATAAAATAACAAATAATTTGAATAGTTGAGAACAGATAAACGAATGATAGCTCACATGAAGTGTCTCATAAGTCTTAGGAAAATTCAAAAAATATTGATTTGGTTCAACGATAGGTGGAAAACCAAACGGGACGACCTCTCATGAAATAAATAACTTAATTTTTTTCTTACATTACTTTCACGAACCACTGATGAAGCGGAAGCATCTCCTCAAAAACCTTAAAAGTAAATTTGACGGGATCGTTCTTAATTAGTTTGGAATGATCATCTTCATAATACAAATACAAACCATTGTGCAAAAGATATTCTGATTGAGGTAAATTATCAGGATATCCTTTCGGGATTTTTTTATAGAACTTTCCACCCAACGAGTAGTTTTTATTTTTGGTCAGCTTTTTAATAATGGTATGAAGTTCCTTTCCGAGTGATGGATCAGCTGCTGCATCGCGGAAAGTTTTCAGATATGCCTTTGAGAACATGTACATTCCAACGCCAATGAAGAATAGTTTCGGCTCAATGTGGAAGTAAAATCCCGGGCTTTCCATTTTCTTACGATTCCCTTCCCAAAAGTATAATCCGAGATTTGTTTTATACGGAGATTTATTTTTACTGAAACGCACATCACGATGAAGCCGAAAAATAGATTTATCGATTTTTGGAATTGCATTTATGTGAGGTACAATATCCTGCAGCTTCGATCCCATTTCCAAAACGAATTTTTGGGCAGGTTCAAGAAAATTCATTTCAAATTCTTCACGGTGCTTATCGAACCACAAGCGATTGTTGTTGCGTGAAAGTTTAGTCAAATAGTCGATTGTGCATTTTGGGAAATTGATTGATTCTTTCTTCTTCATTGTTTTTTTACTCTTCTATTAAAATTTTCAATTATTATAATATATTTATTTGAACACGAACCTTCCCGACGACAGGCAGGTTGAACGAATCCGTCATGTGGCTGACCAAAAAGTTCTTTGTGCCTGCACACCGAAGTGATAAAGTTCAACTAAGTTTCGGCACACAGGTGTGTAACTTTGAGCCTTGGTGACTTAGTGGCTATTGTTTTGAATTCTGTTGATAAACGAAGTTTTTATTTGCCACTAAGGCACAAAGACTCTAAGAATCACCAAGAAAAATTACTTTCCGGTCAACTTCAGACGGACGGATTATCACAAAATCAGATAATTTAAATTTACAAGGTTTCACTGCCGCTTAAGACTTCAAATGCCCGGTCAATTGCATTATGTGTTCCGAACACGATCAATTGATCATTTACCTTCAAAAGAAAATCACCTGAAGGATTATGGATTGATTGTCCATCACGAAGTACGGTGATTACTGTAGCATTAGTCTCTGCTCTCAAGTTTATCTCTTTCAAAGACTTCCCGGCAATTGGGTTTTCCGCAGCGATGAAAAAGGTGTCAATCGTACCTTGTGCTAAAATCTGACTGATCTGCTCGAAGGCATGCTCGCTGAACCTTGCTTCTCTTAATATTCCGTAAGACTGGGTTCTTAACATATTCGCTTGAGCAAGTATCACACTATTTGGAATGTGATAGTTTTTCAACACACGCGAAAAGATCTGTATAGATGTTTCAAACTCCTCGGGGATGACTTCATCGGCGCCAAGTTTTAGTAGTTCATCGATCTCGGTGACGTATCTTGTACGAACAATGATGTGAATCTTCGGATTCATTTCTTTCGAAATTTGTGTAGACAATCTTGCTGACATAGGATCGGAAATAGCGAAAACAATTATCTTAGCTTCTTTAATCCCTGCACTTTCGAGAATATCTTTTTTGTTTGAATCGCCAAAAATCACATTCTCGTTCTCACTTTTGATCTCTTTAATGGTTTTTGGATTTATTTCTATTACAACATATTTAATACCGGTTTCTTTAAGAACCCGTACAAGATTTCTTCCATTCAATCCATAACCGACTACGATCACATGATTTTTTAGCTTAGGTGATTTTTCTGTTTTATCTGTCGGTTTGGTTCTTAATACATCGGGTATTCTTGAACCAACAAGAGGTGCAAGTATGATCATAATAGGACTAACGATCAAAGTTACTACAGCTGCTGCAATAAATCCTTTGTAAAGATTACCCGAGATTAAATTATACTTCACTCCCTCTAAAGCTAAGACGAATGAAAATTCACCAATCTGTGCTAAACCAATCCCAACCATAGCAGCCAGACGCATTGGATGTTTTAATCCGTGAATAATGAAAATCAAGATCGTTGCTTTTAATAGAATGATGATCAAAGCGTAAGAGATTACTGTTACGGGATTCATAAGAAAAAAAGAAATATCAAGCAGCATCCCGAATGAGACAAAAAACAATGAAGTAAAAATATCTTTAAAAGGAATTACATCGCTGACAACCTGATGAGTGTAATCAGTTTCAGATATTATTAATCCGGCAATAAAGGCGCCGATTGCAAATGATAATCCGGCTAAATGTGTCAGCCATGCAGTTCCCAGACTTAGTACGATCACACCGATCAATAGAACATCTCTCATTCTTAGATTAACCAAGAATTGAAGAATATGCGGTATTAAGAATCTTGCTATCAAAAGAATTCCTATAATAAAACCAAATGCATAGACCAAACGTAATACAGCATCACCTAATGGAATCGAATCAGAAAGACCGAGAATAGGTATCAGGATCATCATCGGGATGACCATTAAATCTTGAAAGACAATTATTCCGATTGACAATCTTCCGTGCGGTGCATCAGTTTCATTCCTTTCATTCAGAAGTTTTAGGATAACAACCGAACTGCTGTGCGAAAGAAGAAACCCCATAAACAAAGCTTGTGGTACACTGAGTCCAAAAAAGAAAGAAACACCCGTCCCGAATATGATTGTCAGAGCAACTTGCGAGCCGCCGGTTAAAATAATTTCTTTGAATGTCTTTTTGAACCGGGTTAATGAAATTTCTATGCCGATAGTAAACAGCAGCAGTGCCACACCGATCTCTGCTAATTGATTGATCCCGCTCATTTCAGTAATCAGTCGTAAGCCGAAAGGACCGATTAAAATTCCTGTAATGATGAAACCTACAATTGATGGTAGCTGGAATTTTTTGAAAACATAAATTACCGGAATTGATACAGCTAAAATTAAAAGCATATCTTGAAGAAGTTTAAATTCAACCATAATATTTAATTACAGAATTCTTATATTATTTTATTAAGGTCTGAAGTTACGCAAAACCAAGTAAATAACGAGAATGATGCTACAACAACAAAATTTTTCATGGTTTTCTCGATACATCCCGACTCACATCTCGAATTGGTCTCGGTCGGGATACTCGAAAACCAGCCTATATTTGCAGGTTCTCGAGTTTCCGACCTGCTTTACCGCCTATGCAGTTTAGAGGATGGGGTCGGAAGCATCGAGAGAACCTATTTGGAATGAAAATAGCGTTGACTGCGTAACTTCAGTTAAGGTTACACATCCGTCAGCTGACGGATTGCTTTTTGATATTGATCCGGCAAAACCGGAGAAATATAATTAAACATGCTTGACATTTTAGCTAACATATAATTCTTCATCCGTCTCCGTTAGCTAACGGATGATGGATTCAGAAAGAGAGTCTTGCATGACTTATACTATGGAACTTCTGAAAAATTCATACTTGTCATAATGAGCGAAGCGTCCGAAGGTCGAAGACCCCCCTTGGGGACTCCTTTGGAGAAATATCTCAATTCTACTTTATAATGAGATTCTTCAGAATGACGTATGAAGAATAACTCAAATGATTCCTTATATTAATTTATCTAATGTTAAACAAAATTGGTGAAAAAATGAAAATCCGTACAATAATATCTTTACTTACATTTTTATTTCTTATTAATACACAGATTGTCGGACAATCGAAAAGAGCATTTGCAGCCGAAGACCTATGGAATTTAAAACGCCTTAGCTCTCTGACCGTTTCTCCCGATAGCAAATTCGGATGCTTTGTTGTAACTGAATATAATATTAAAGACAACAAAGGCAACAGCGATCTTTGGCTGATCGACCTTAAGACCTACCAATTAAAGAAGCTCACGACAAATCTTGGGTCTGATGGATCACCAGCCTGGCACCCGAACAGTAATAGTATCGCATTCATTTCGAAGCGAGAGGGAGATCACTCACAACTCTACAGCATTCCTATCGACGGCGGGGAAGCATCTCTTGTTACGGAAATGCCGATGGGAATTTCTTCACCAAAATATTTTAAGGATGGAAAAAAAATTGTTTTCGTTTCTCAAATCCTGCCTGATCATGAGAATGATTTTTCCCGAGGGGATGCATTCGCAGATGCAATGAAAAAAGCGATCAAAGAAAAAAAAGAAAGTAAAATGACAGCTAAAGTTACTGAAAATAGATTTTATCGTTATTGGGATAGCTGGCTTACTGATGGATACGTTTCAAGACTTTTTGTGTATGATCTCGATAAAAAAGATCGGATTGATGTAACAAAAGGGTCAAAACGAATTTTTAATTTTGATGGTGGAATTACTTATTCAATTTCACCAGACGGAAAATGGATTACCTATTCAGCAAATAATACAGAACCGCCGTATGATGAACTAAACACCGATATTTTTTTAGTAAGTACCGATGGCTTAACGCCTGAAAAAAACATTACTTCAAAAAATCCGCAGGAAGATGGCTCGCCGGTTTTTTCAAATGACAGCAAATATTTGTTCTACGGAATGCAGAATGATCCCGACTACTCTGCAGATAATGTTAAGCTTGTTAGATATGACATCACAAGCGGCAGTCATACTGTATTAACGCAGGATTTTGATTACTCCTTCGGCGACTTCAAAGAAAGCAAAGATGGCACAACCATGTTCATGCTCTCGGATGTTCATGCTCGTTCGGCGATATTCAACTTGGATTTGAAATCAAAGAAACTTGAAAATTTATTTAACGAAGGGGGGATAAGCTCACTTAATCTGGCAAATAATAAACTCTACTTTTTGAAGAATAATTTAGCCTCACCGAACGATATCTTTGAATTTGATTTGAAGAGCCGAAAATTGAAACAGATAACCTTCTTCAATAAAGAATTGATCGATCAAATTGAATTCGGGAAGTATGAAAGTCTTTATTTCAAAGGTGCTGGTGATGAAGAAGTCCAAATGTTTCTTCTTTACCCGCCAACTTTCGATCCGAACAAAAAATATCCTTTAGTTCATTTGATCCATGGTGGTCCTCATGGAACATTCGGCGATGATTTTCATCCGAGATGGAACGCTCAGCTATTTGCTGCACCTGGCTATGTGGTTGCAATGGTGAACTTCCACGGTTCGACAAGTTTTGGAAATGCTTTCGGTAAGTCAATTGTCGGCGCACATGGTGATAAACCCTTTACTGATATTATGAAGGCAACAGATTTCTTAATCGCAAAATATCCATTCATCGATAGTACAAAACTCGGTGCTGCTGGTGGAAGCTATGGTGGTTATCTAGTAAATTGGATAGCAGGTCATACTGATCGTTTCAAAGCATTAATGAGCCACGCGGGAGTTTATAATTTGATGGGACAGTTCGCTTCCGATTTGACTCATGAACGGGTAAAAAATTATGATGGTGCACCATGGGAAGGGAAGTATGAAAATATTAATAGATACAGTCCCGCACATTTCGCACATAATTTCAAAACTCCTATGCTAATAATTCATGGCGAAAAGGATTATCGTGTTGTCATAACTCAAGGTTTAGAAATTTATGGAGTCTTAAAAGGAAAAGGTGTTGATGCAAGATTGGTTTACTATCCGACCGAAAATCATTGGATATTAACCGCACAGAATTCAATTTATTGGTACAAAGAAGTGCAGGATTGGTTTGGGAGATTCTTATTGCAAAATGAAATTTGAAAAATGCAAAATGATAATTGGGAATGGAAAATGATAAATGGAGAATGTAAAAGAGGGAGAAAGAGTTCAGAAGTAAAAAATATGAGAACTTAATACTTAAAACTTCAAACTATAAAGTATACATTATGAATTATAGACAACTTGGCAAAACAGGATTAAAAGTTTCAGAAATCAGTTTCGGAGCTTGGGCGATTGGCGGTCCTGCAATGGCTGGTGATATTCCTATCGGGTGGGGAGATGTTAAAGAAGAAGAGTCAATCAGAGCCATTTTAAAAGCCCGCGAACTTGGAATAAATTTTTTTGATACAGCAGACTTTTATGGACTCGGATACAGCGAAAAACTGCTTGGGAAAGTTCTCAAACCATTTTGGAATGAGATTATTCTTGCAACGAAAGTCGGGCACGAACTACTTTCTGATGGAACAATAAATTTAAACTTTTCTAAAAACTACATGATTGAAGCCTGTGAAAGAAGTCTGAAGCGTCTTCAAAAAGATGTGATAGATGTTTATCAATTACATAGTGCAAGAATGATTCATCTTGAACAAGGTGAATGTATAGAAGCCATGGAAAAACTTCAGCAGGATGGGAAAATCCGATATTGGGGAATTTCATTAAATACTTTCCAGCCAGATGAAGAAGCAGAATTTTTCTTTGAGCATAATATTGGTCATACTTTTCAAGTTGTTTTCAATATTATAAATCAAGTGGCATATGAGAATGTTCTTAAAAAAGCTGTAGAAAATAATTATGGAATAATTGCAAGAATGCCGCTTCAGTTTGGACTTTTGACAGGTAAATTTTCGAAGAAAACTAGGTTCGACAAAAATGACCACAGGAGTTTCAGACTGACGCCTGATATTTTGGAGTCGGCAAGCGATAAACTTGTTCTTGTGTGGGAAATTGCAGAGAAATATCGAGTAAGCAAAACAAATTTTGCATTAAGTTTCATACTTAATCATAGGGAAATTTCGACTGTAATTCCCGGCATTAAAACCGTTAGACAGGCTGAAGAAAATTCTCAAGACATTATTAAACTTTCTGAAGATGATCTGAAGCTTCTTCACGAATATTTTAATTCCGATTTAATAAAACTAGTTGAGGAGTTTCGTTCAGCAGGATGAAATTTTATTTTAAAATTAAATTCTTTTGAGGGATTATAATGACTGAATTGATAGAAAAATATTTAGGAATGAGTACCGAACTGCAGAATCAATTATTGATTTCAGTTTTCATAATTTTTGTTATGTGGCTCATACTCCGGTTAACTCTTAAATTCGTAATAAATAAAATCGATGTTCTTCCAGTCCGGTATCAATGGAAGAAATTTACAACTTATATAGCCGTTGCACTCTCGATTGTATTTCTCTCGCAAGTCTGGTTGGGGGCATTCGGGTCGCTTGGAACTTTTCTCGGGTTACTGAGTGCCGGTTTAGCAATTGCATTGAAGGACCTGCTTATTAATATGGTTGGCTGGGCTTTTATTCTGATAAGAAAACCTTTTAAAGTCGGAGACCGGGTTGAGATTGGAAGCGTGAGCGGAGACGTTGTTGATATTAGAATATTTCAGTTCTCTTTAATGGAAATCGGCAATTGGGTCGATGCCGATCAAAGCACCGGCAGAATAATTCATGTTCCAAATGGAATTGTCTTTATTCAACCGCAGGCGAATTATACAGAGGGATTTGCTTACATTTGGCATGAGGTTCCTGTTCTCATAACTTTTGAAAGCAACTGGAAAAAAGCCAAAGCTATTTTAAATGAAATTCTTGATAAACATGCTTTGCATTTAAGCCCCGATGCAGAAAAGCAAGTGAAAGAAGCAAGCAAACGGTTTTTGATTTACTATAAAGTCCTTACGCCAATTGTTTATACGGAAGTTAAGGACAGTGGCGTTCTTCTTACTATGAGATTTATGTGCGATCCGCGGAGACGAAGAGTTACTCAAGAAATAATTTGGGAAGCTGTGTTAGACGAATTTACTAAATGTGACGATATAGATTTTGCCTATCCGACACAAAGGTTTTACGACAATCGCGGGGAAGGGAAATCAGGTACGAAACCGCAGGAAGCATAAGTTAAAGCTAAAAACCCTTCTTTTACTATTATATTTTATTTGATAAATTCCCATCAAATTTTATGAGTATTATATGATAATCAAGAAAATCTTCTACATTCTTTTTATTGCTGTAACTTTATTCCCATCACAGCTTATTGGCCAAAGCGATACAGCATCTTCTGCAACAACCGCTAAAGGGAGTGCAGTTGTTTTTGAGAAGGACACTCTTTTCTTTATCTACAGTTCGCTCGGACCTTTTTCTTCAGATTTCCGGGCAGAGCAGGCAAGTCAAAAACTTTCAGAACTTATATCGGATGAAAATACCGTCGTTGATTCCATTCAAATTGTCCAGGATGGTGAATACCGGCATATTGATTATGGTTCAAAAAGATTATTCACCATCTCAGCTGATGATTCGAAACTTGCTGGAATTAGTGTCGATGAATTAGCCGAGCGAGCAATTTCAAGTATTAAGAATATGCATTTTAATACACATTACTCATTTAGCTGGCAGGACATTTTAATCAAGCTGGGTATAATTTTAGGAATTTTAATTGTTGCTTTCTTTTTATTCTATCTTATTAAAAAGCTCTTTACAAAAATTTATGAATTAGTTGAGAATTGGGAAGGAAAGTTTTGGCGTTCATTAGTCATCAAGTCACAGGAAATCCTAAGTGCTGAAAGTGTTACGATGTTGGTCCTGTCTGTTTTTAAGATCATTCGACTTGGTGTGTCATTGATTGTAATCTATTATGCTCTTACAAATATTTTTAAATTATTGCCCTGGACAAAAGACTGGGATATCGCACCCATATTGTGGGGTGTTATGTGGACGATTTTAGTTACCACAATAGCTCTCGCTTTGATACAAGGGCTTAGTTCTCTTTATAAGCTTTCACTCAGAAAAGTTGCCGAGTGGAAGGGAACAATTATAAAAGGTGTTTCAGTTAAGAAAGTTGAAGTGCTTTCCACAGACCGGGTTGCGGATTTGGTTGTTCTTTTGTTAAAAGCGGTTAAAATCACACTATACATTATAATCCTGTATTTCTTTATTACAATTGTTTTCAGCTTTTTTACCTTTACAAGAACTTGGGCGACAACTCTAATCGGATATGTAGTAAATCCTTTGAACTCACTAATCACGTCTATAATTTCATATCTGCCGAGTTTGTTTTTTATCGTTGTCATCATCATCTTCACAAGATATTTAATCAAAATCGTAAAATTCTTTTTTGATGAATTAGAAAAAGGAACACTGACTTTACCCGGCTTTCACAAAGATTGGGCAATGCCGACTTTCAAAATTGTCAGGTTCTTAATAATTGTGCTGGCTGTAATTATTATTTATCCCTATTTGCCCGGCTCCGATTCAAGAGCTTTCGAGGGTGTATCAATATTATTAGGATTGGTTCTTTCATTGGCTTCTGCATCAGCGATCGCAAATATGATTGCTGGTTTAGTTTTGACTTACATGAATGCTTTCAGGTTAGGGGATAGAGTCAAAATTGCCGATACAACCGGTGATGTTATAGAAAAAACTTTACTGGCGACTAGGATTCGAACAATTAAAAATGTCGATATTACAATCCCGAATGCAATGGTGCTCAGCAGTCATATTATCAATTTCAGTTCATCTGCACAAGATAAAGGTCTAATATTACACACGACAGTTACAATTGGATACGATGCTCCATGGCAAAAAGTCCATCAGCTTCTCATCGATGCGGCACTTGAATCACAATACATCAATAAAGAACCTAAGCCGTTTATTCTCCAAACAAGTCTTGATGATTTCTATGTTAGCTATGAACTTAATGCATACACAAGCGAGCCGGGAATTATGGCGAAGATTTATTCCGAGATACACTCAAACATTCAGAACAAATTTAATGAAGCAGGCGTCGAGATCATGTCACCTCACTACGGTGCAGTGCGTGACGGTAATCAGGTAACCATTCCCGAAAATTATCTGCCGAAATCATATCAAGCCCCCTCATTCAGAGTTTTTCCATTCTGGGGAGATAAGGATAAACCGAAAAGTTAAAAACGGAGAAAGAATATTAAATTTTGAACATTGAATTTTGAATGTTGAAGTGAGTATGGATTAATGAACAGCCAAAAATAAAGTACACAAGTTCCTAAATACATGGAATTAATCAAGGAGGCATCGCATGAAAATTCTTCCCGCTTGCTACCCGGTTATATATGACGGGCGGGGACGAAGTTTTTTCTTGACAAAGTATTCTGAATTGAATAATATAGACAGTGAAATAGGAAGGTTGCATAGAGTTCTCCCCCTAAAATAATAGTTCGGTAATTCGAAAATATATTAAATACAAGCGACATATCATGAAAAAAACAATTATTCTAAGAATTATTACTATACCTCGGAATGGGAGATTTATCGGCGTTTGTTTAGAGACTTATCACGTTGTTCAATCTGATTCAATCGAGGGTATAAAAAAGAAAATGGAAGATCAGCTTATTCTATATTTTGAAAGCTTCCAGCCTGAAGAAATTGAATCAGGCCTTTATAAACGTCCAGCCCCTTTATCTTACCGCTTACTTTGGAAGGCTACTTCTTTAATTCGTAAAATTGATATGTTTCGAAGTATTTTCCAGAAATTCCCTGCCAAGTATGATATTGAGAATCATCGGTTAAAATTTGCCTAAAAAATATCCTCCATTAACTCCTGACGAAGTAATCCAAATTTTAAAAGCTAGAAAATTTACATTGGACTCCACAAGGGGCGATCACCAACAATGGGAAGGATTTATCCACGATCGTAAACGCAAGGTTACTGTTGATACTGGCGTAACAGATTTTGATGATGAGATTATTAAATCTATGATAAACCAATCCGGATTATCGCGTGATGAGTTCTATTGTTCTACTGATAGAGCTGCTCGAAAAATAAACAAAAGATCAAAAAAATAATTTCAAAAAGTATCATTCAATAATACTAATTTTCTGTTCTCTTAAATTATGTTCCAGGAAAAAAAGAGACCAATCATGGGTGCTACACATAAAGAAACAATCCCGACAGAATTAATTAAAAATTTGTCGGGATGATTTTCTTTTCCCGAATAAGGTTGGATTCGGAATAAAAACTTAATGGTTCTGAAACAGGCTTCGAGATCATGTCACCTCACTACGGTGCAATGCGTGATGGTAATCAAGTAACTATTCCAGAAAACTATCTGCCGAAATCATATCAAGCACCATCTTTCAGAGTTCTTCCATTCTGGGGAGACAAAGACAAACCGAAAAGTTAAATGCGCAGAAGGAATTGGGAATTTTGAATACTGAATAATATATGTTGAAGTAAGTAAAGAGTAAGTAGTAAGTAGAATATTGTGGTTTATCATTGCTATTTTGCCATTCGTAATAAAGCTTATTATATTTGTACCCGCTAAGTGATTTATGAGACGAATCTAAACGTCCAATTAGGAATTTTTCAGTTGGATTTCATCCTAAAGGGCGATTTTTTTTCTGC
>JAHJVF010000067.1 GCA_018828505.1 Bacteroidota bacterium
AAGGTAATGAATCTGTTAATCTAAAAGTAACAAAGAAAGTATAACCAATCGGTTGGTAATGAGGTAAATGTCTTTCGTAAAATGTTTTTATATTTTTCACTAATAAAATTACTCCATACATTATTCATTCCGTTAAATGAAACTCCAAATTAAGTGATATTGGACGAAACGCTAGCTTCGTCTATCTTAATTTCTTTTAGACTAAGTTTATTTCTGTTAATATTAGTCGAAGCTTCGCTTCGACCTACAATATGTTTCTAATTTATTTATTAAATATTTCATTCAGTGTGTCTTTAACTTTTACTTCAACTTTTTTGAAGATATTCTGCCAATTAGCATCAACATTTTTTTCATCCGAAACCAGGTTGTTGAACTCCATTCTGACTTTCGTTTCAAAATCTTCGAATAGTGCTGACCATTCCTTCGATGACTTTGTGGCTTCTTTCTCTTTCAATTTTGAAATTAGTTTTTCCGCTTCATCGATAGAGAGTTCACCACTTTTTAGCATGTTCAATATGTCTTTTAATTCCAGACTCATTTTAACCTCCTAACTAACTCGATTTATAAGTTTGCTCAATTCAAATTTTGCATTGGAAACAATTTCCTTCTCGTCGTACTTCACAAAAGATTTATTTGAATAGATCCACTCACCTTCGACCATAACGCTGTGCACATTTGAATGATCGCATGAAAACACAATTTTTGAGTAAAGGTCTTCCTTAGCATCCGAAAGTGAATTGTGGATTTTGTTTAGGTCGAGTAAAACAAGATCCGCTTTTTTTCCTTCTTCGATACTTCCGATTTTATTTTCCAGGTGAAGTGCTTTCGCTCCTTCGATAGTTGCAAGTTCAAAAACTGTTTTTGCATTCATCACTTTTGGCCCATGAATCGGTTTTTGAATCAGCGAGGCTAATCTCATCTCAACAAATATATCCAAAAAGTTATTGCACGGAGCTCCATCTGCACCAAGCGACACATTTATTCCTTCTTTCAAATATCGTGGAATATTTGCGATCCCCGATGCAAGTTTCAAATTCGATGACGGACAGTGAAGCACTCGCGACTTTCTATTTTTCATCAGATTGACTTCATTATCATTCAGCCAAATGCAATGAGCTATGCAACTTCTATCATTTAGAACTTGAATCTCTTCAAAATGTTCGATGTTATTCCGCCCGCATCTTTGTCTTACCGCTTCAAGCTCTGATTGATTCTCTGAAGCATGTGTGTGAAATAAAGATTCAGAAAAATCATGAACAAGATTATTCGACCCCTTAAGAAGCTCATCTGAACATGAGAGTAAAAAACGGGGTGCAAACGCATATTTTATCCGACCATTTGAAGAATTATGAAAAGCTTTTGCGAGCTGCTGTGATGATTCAATCGCATCAGACATTTTTTCTGACAGCTTTGGAAAAATATTGTTGATATCCATCATTGCTTTGCCATGAAATGCACGAATCCCAAATTTCTGAAGCTCTTCGAAAACAATATCAGAATGATTAATGCTTCCCATATCAAGAATGGTGGTCGTTCCTGATCGCACCAATTCTACTAAACCAAGTTGAGCTGAAGCTCTCATCGATTCCTTAGAATGTGCGGCTTCAAATGGAAAAATTTTATATTGAAGCCAATCTAAAAGCTCAAGATCATCAGCCAATCCTCTGAACAAAGTTTGGCAGAGATGAATGTGTGTTTGTACAAATCCAGGAATTAAAATTAAATCCGGAACATCAACAATATCACAGATCTCATTCTGAACCTCTGATTTTAGAACTTCAGTTAGCTCGATTTTTCTAATATAATTACCGTCGATCAGAACCGAGTGGTTAGTTAAAATTTCTCTTAGTGGATTTACTGTAATAATATATTTAGGTGAGATTAGTTTCATCTTTTTCTTTCATTAATTCATCCAAGACAGAAAATGCGTAACGAAGATGCGGAATTACAATTGAGCCTTCTCTCGATACGTCCCGACCCGCCTGCCTCATAGCTATTAACATGGCGGGCAGGTTTCTATACCTATAGCATTTCTTTATCGGGACTACTCCTGCCCGCCGAACCCATAATGAAGAGGCAGGCGGGCGAGAACCTCCAACAATTAAAGCAATGTTCAT
>JAHJVF010000068.1 GCA_018828505.1 Bacteroidota bacterium
AAGTCAATAAATGAGCGGCGAGGATTCGACCTTAATTCATTTTAAGGTTGCAAAAAAAATAAACAGCACTCTTCCTGGTGCAAACAAGTTTCCTTCAGCTACAAGCTGGTGGGGTAGAAACTGCTTTGCATCATCAAGACAAATTCATAGTTTACCAACTGCGAATGCACCACCTGTGGCAATAGCACCTATAAGTGGCAGGCCACTTTGTGGTAAGAATTCCTATCTTATCAAATCAATCGAAACAGAATTTTCAATAATAAACTATGAGGTAGTTTTCTCATGAAAGTTGATGAAATACCGGAGAAATTAGCCAAGAAAGAATCTGAACTTAGATATGCTTTTCTTGAGCAGGTAAAAGCAATCCCCGGAGGGGAAAAAATCAAATTGTGTATTCAATGCGGTACTTGCACAGGTTCATGTCCCGTATTCTATGCGCTGGATATTTCACCATGAGAATTGATAGCCCTGTTCCGTGCTGGAGAAATGGAAACGGTAATGAAAAGCAGGACAATTTATGCACAGAAGCGAATAGCAATGGTAAAAAAGGTTAGAACTTAATAATGGGTTTAAATTTTATAAAGAAGAGAGATATAACTATACCGATAGCTACCAAGCTCATTCTGGGTTTTCTACTGATTGTCGTTATCATGAGTGCTGTTTTCAGTGTAGTGGGTGTTCAGTTAATTGGTGATCGCATAGTATCAGAAGCCCAGGAAAGGGTACGCACGGATCTCAATTCTGCTCGAGAAATATATTTACACAACTTAAGCAACATTTACGACAAGGTTCGGCACACGGCAGAACGTTTCTTCCTAATAAATGCATTATTATCAGGGAACATAAAACAAGCTACCGATGAACTAATAAAAATAAAAGAAAGAGAAAAACTTGACGTATTAACAATTACAGACAAAACTGGTAAGGTTCTTTTCCGAGCCAGCAATCCGAAACTATTCGACGACAACCAAAGTCATGATGAGCTCGTTAGAGCGGTCCTAGAGAGAAGAGAGCCGGTTATGTCAACGTCCATTGTATCCGCTGATGATTTGCGAAAAGAGTCTCCCCTTCTCGCCGAGAGTGCATATTTTAAGTTTATTCACACCCCTAAGGAAAGAGTTAGGAAAGAAACAGAGGAAACAGCAGGTATGATGTTGAAGGCAGCGGCTCCTATCCTTGACTACCAAAACAACTTAATCGGGATTATTTACGGAGGGGTTTTACTGAACAGGAATTTCGAAATTGTTGACAAGATAAAGCAGACGGTTTTTCAAAACGTGGTGTATGAGGGCAAGGATATCGGTGCTGCAACGATCTTTCTGGACGATATACGGGTTTCAACAAACGTGAAAAATGAAGATGGTTCAAGGGCAATCGGAACTCAAGTTGCGGAGGATGTATATAACCAGGTGGTGAAAGAAGGGAAGCCCTGGATAGGGCGGGCTTTTGCAGTTACCGATTGGTACATTACAGCCTATAAACCAATAAAGAACGTAAATGACGCAATAATTGGGATCCTGGGTATTGGTATATTAGAACAAAAATATCTCGATATGGAACAGCGAACCATACTTATATTCTTGGCAATCACACTTACGGGTGCTCTTGTTTCGATGACGTTATCTTACTTTATTTCCCAAAAGATTTCCGGCTCTGTCCGAAAGTTAGTAGCAGCATCTAAAGAAGTAGCGAAAGGTAATCTGGATACGAAAGTAGAAATCAAATCTAAGGACGAACTTCGGGAATTAGCAGACTCTTTTAATTCTATGGCTTCTGCCTTAAAAAGAAGGGATGAACAGTTGAAGGACTTTGCAAGAAAAAAAATCATGGAGTCCGAAAGGCTTGCAATCATTGGACAGTTAGCTGCTGATGTGGCTCACGAAATTAATAATCCACTTCAAGGAATTGTAGCTTATTCCCACCTGCTCTTGGAAAAAATGCCCGGCGAAAACTTATCGAAAGAATCCGCCAGCCTGCTTGTCTGGCAGGTTAAAAAAATTGTAACCCAAGCTAACCGATGTACAGATATCATCCGAGGATTATTGGATTTTTCTCGTCAGAGGAAGCCCCATAAGAAACCATCTAATGTTAATCTCATTTTGCAAGAGTGTGTTTCCTTAGTAGAAAACCAGGCTATGTTCCATAATATTCAGATCATAAGGGATTTCAAAGAAAACCTACCACCAGTCGCCATAGACCATTCTCAAATACAACAGGTGTTTATGAACATGATTATCAATGCAACCGAAGCTATGGATGGGAATGGACAACTTACTTTGGCAACCAGATTAGAGTCTGCTTCGCCTGCCTCGCAAGGCGAGCCTGTTGAAGAATTCATCGAGGTGGAATTTACAGACACAGGTCATGGTATTAACGAAGAAAATTTGGAAAGGATTTTCGATCCTTTTTTTACAACCAAGGAAATGGGACACGGAACCGGGTTAGGATTGGCGATTAGTTATGGAATCATCAAAGAGCATGAAGGCACCATTTCAGTTCAGAGCGAAGTCGGTAAGGGAACAACATTTGTCGTCAGGTTACCGGTGACAACAGAGGAGGGAGCGTAGAAAGTGGGAAACAAATATAAGATACTGATCATTGACGACGAGGAGGTTGTTTTGGATTCTTGCAGTGAGATTTTAGCGGGTGGCAACTATCATATAGCTACCGCAATGGATGGAGCTGCTGGGTTGAAACTTGTACAAGAGTTCCAACCTGACCTTGTTTTTATTGACCTTAAAATGCCAGGGATATCCGGGTTCAAAGTACTGGAAAAAATCTGTGCCGGTGATCCAACTATAGTGAACATTGTCATTACCGGCTATGCCACAGTGAGTTCAGCCGTAGAATCTATGAAAAAATGTGCCTACGATTTTCTTCCCAAACCTTTCACTCCCGATGAACTCCGATTGATCACTCAGAGGGGGCTTGAAAAAAGAACGTTAGTGTTAGAAACCATTGCTCTCAGAAAAGAAAAGGAAATGCTAAGAGAACATTTTGCTGCCATCGTTTCCCATGAGTTGAAAGCTCCTGTGAGTGCCATTCAACAAAATTTGTTTGCGCTAATAGCAGAATTGTCTGGCAAATTAACGAAAAATCAAAAGAATCAGTTTGAACGAATGAAATCCCGTATTGAAGATCTTCTAAAACTCATTCATACGTGGCTGAGAGTGATTTCCGCGGACATCGAAAAGATCAAGGAAAGCTTTGAACCGATTTCTGTGATCACATCGATATCCAAGGCGGTCGAGAGCGTTCAAACCCATGCAATGCGCAAAGATATTGAAATACTCACTTCGGCTGAGGAACCAATAGGTCTTGTTCGAGGAGACGAGGGAACCGTAGTAGAATCATTAGTAAATATTATTGGTAACGCCGTCAAATATTCTCGTGTAGGAAGCCAAGTCCTTGTTAAGGTTGAAGAAAAAGAAGACAACGTATTGATCTCTGTAACGGATACTGGTGTAGGTATTTCTGAGGAAGATATGCCTTTCATTTTTAGTGATTTTTATGTTGGTAAGTCTGGCAACGTTGTCGAAAAAGGTAGCGGACTTGGATTAGCCATTACCCGGCGCATTATCGAAGCTCATAATGGATCAATCTTAGTCGAGAGCGAGCTGGGCAAAGGAAGCACTTTTGTGATTCGTTTGCCAGCTCTGAAAAATGATTTACACAACCAGCCCACTTTGGATATTGCAAACTATTCAAATTCTCAAAAAGGAGTTACATAATGAGTGAACAAAAAAAATTATTGATAATTGACGATGATCCAGATTTTGTCGAGGGTCTCAAATCAATTCTAAAAGCCGCTAACTATAATGTTGATGCTGCCTATAATCCCAAAGACGGTTTTCAAGCTCTGCAAACCAAGCATTACGATATGTTATTGCTTGACATCATGATGGGGCGAGGTGCGGAAGGCATTATGTTAGCACGGAAGCTTAATAAGGATCCTAAACTCAGGGAAATTCCGGTGTTGATCATCACCGGCATCAGGGAACAGATGGCTTTTCTATTCCCTGGTCAGGCAGTGCATCCCCACTTTCTCCCTGTAGATGAACTAGTTGAGAAACCGGTCGAGCCAGCGTTGCTTCTGGAGAAGGTAAGTACATTGCTGCAAGCTGCAAAGGCGAGAAAGGCGCAAACCAAATAAAAGGAAATGGTATGGTGACTAAACCTTCTTTCAGCGAAGAGATTGCCAGTCTCTTGCATGCTGTACATGCGAACTCGGTCAAGACTTGCATACAGTGTGGTACTTGCTCTGGCAGTTGCCCAGTGGCAAGATTTATGGATTATACACCACGGAAAGTAATTGCAATGATCAATGCGGGTCTCAAAGATCTGGTACTTGCAGGAAATACTTTCTGGTATTGCGCCTCTTGTTACTCTTGTACTGTCAGGTGTCCAAGGGGGATTGATATCGCGGAATTAATGTACGCACTGAAGCGCTATTCTATATGGAAGAACCAGTACAAGGAGGGATTAGTTGGACCTGTGTTCTCCGAAACTTTCGTGAAGACAATCCTGAAAAGTGGAAGATCCTATGAACCTGTTTTGGCTACTTCCTACCTCTTTACCTTTGGTGTTCAGGAGTTCTTGCAGGAAGCACAAACCGCTACCAGCCTAATGCTGAAGGGGAGGATACCCGTGCTTCGGCCCAGGATCAAAAGGCTCGAGAACTTTAGACGGATGGTGAGAAGAATCATCCCGCTGGGAGGAGACTAATGAAAAAGTATGCGTATTTCCCGGGCTGCTCTCTTGAGAAAATGGCGCTGAGTTATCACGATTCTGCCATTGAAACCACACGCAAATTAGGGGTGGAACTCATAGAACTAGAAGATTGGAACTGCTGCGGCGCCACTGCCTACTTCCATGTTGATGAATTACTTGCACACACTCTTTGTGCACGAAATTTGGCAATGGCTGAAAAAGAAAATTTAGACTTGGTTGCCCCTTGCAGCGGTTGTTATAAGAATATGTACTTTGCTAACGCCAATCTCAAAAGAGATCCAGACTTGGCAGAACACATCAACTACGCTCTTGAAGAGGACAACTTGCGATTCACCGGCAGCAGCGCGGTACGACACTTGATGGAAGTGTTCGTTAATGACGTGGGACTAGAAGAGATCAAGACCAAAGTAACTCAATCGTTGGATGGTCTTCGTGTGGCTCCCTACTATGGATGTCAGATATTAAGGCCGAGGAAAGACCATGAGGACGTCGAGGAGCCGCAGTTCTTTGAGGATCTATTGTCCGCCATAGGTGCAGTGCCTGTTGAATTCCCTCTCAAACTCCGCTGTTGCGGCGGCGCCTTGATTATTACAAGTCGCCCGTCGGCGCTCAGTATGGTGCGGAATTTACTTCAGAGTGCTGTTGATTCTGGCGCGTCCGTCATTGCTACGGCATGTCCCCTCTGTCAGGTCAATTTAGAATGTTATCAGAAACAAGTAAACCAAGAGTTCGGCACCGAGTTGTCCATTCCTGTGATGTATTTTACGCAGCTTGTGGGATTGGCTTTTGGGATTCCTCCGAAGAGCCTAGGGATTGGAACTGAATTGGTTTCCACTCGTCCCATATTATCCTATGCTGAGAAGTAAGATAGATTTATGAAAAGTTTTATAAAATTTAAACTAAAATGGAGATAAAAAACCTGAAAAGAAGTACTAAATTTTTAATAGCGGGGATTACGCTGATAGCAATATTAGGGTTCTTTGCTGGATATATAACACAGCAATGGTTTAATTGTAAAAATAGAAATTTTTTGGTAGAATAATTTAATATGTACAACTGGTCAGTTGATGAGGAAAGATTTAAAAAAGAAAAAGAAATAATAAAATTTTTAAAAGAACAACCTGAAGTAATTTCGGTTAAAAAAGAAAATAAAAAAGATAGTTGGGGTAACTCAATTATTAAAATTAACTTAAATCTGAATACTCATTCGGTGAGAAAAATTTTCTTAACACATTATTTAGCAGATCGAATAGATAGAAAATTACGAGTTTCAATAAACGAGGCTAAAAAATTGAAAAAGGAAATTTTTAAGTAAGGTGAATGATGATTTCTGAAAAAAAGATTAAGATTTTAAAAGAGTATTTTCAAGAACAATCTTCTGTAGTTTTAGCTTTTTTATTTGGTTCTTTTGCTAAAGGATTCCAAATGCAAGAGTCTGATTTAGATATTGCTGTATATTTTGATGAAAAACTTTCAATAAAAGAAACGATGGAGGAAGAGGAGAAGGTTTGGTTTAAGATAACAAGAATTGTGGGAAGGAGTGTTGATTTGGTCTGTCTGAATATAGCGCCAGCTAGTTTGATTTCTAATGCGATAAAAACTGGAGTTCCTTTAACAATTAAGGATAAAAAATTATATTGGAAACTTTATTTAGAAAAAAGTTTAGAAGCAGAAGATTTTGTTAAATTTGCTGAAGATTTTTTGGAAATTTATAGAAGGGCGAAATCTTTAAGCTCCGAAGAAAAGACAGAACTTTTAAAAAGAATTCATTTTTTAGATCTAGAATTGGGAGAAATAGAAGAATTTAAAAAACTAACTTTTAATGAATATCAAAGCGATAAAAATAAGAGGAGAATTATTGAAAGATGGACAGAGAACATTCTTAATGCTATAGTAGATGTAGCTAAAATTATTTTGGCATCAGACAAAAAAAGGATGCCAAGGAGTTATGAAGAGGCTTTATTTAATTTTGCAATCCTTGTAGGATTTAGCGAGGAAGAAGCCAGGAAATTTTCAAGATTTGCCAATTTAAGAAATATTTTGGCGCATGAATATTTAGATATCCTTTACAGTAGAATTAAAAATTTTATTCAAGAATTTCCAGAATCTTATAAAAAGATTTCTGATTTTTTAGAAGAATATCTTAAAAAGATAAAATCATGAAACAAACAAAAATTGATTTGACGAAAGAATACAAGTACTACACAGCGAAAACAACTCATGAAATTGTTGATATTGAAAAAGGGCAATTTCCAGTAAAAGAAAAAACATGAAAAGCAAAGAGAATAAAAGAACAATAAAAATCCTATGCATAAATAGTTCACAGAGAAAGGATGGTAGCTCATATCAGTTGGTCAAAGTAGCTTTTGAAGGAGTAAAAAGTCTTAGATTTGAGGTCGGGAAAGTAAAAATTTGGGGTATAATTTTTTATTGAACTAAAAATGCAAACAGAAGCTGTCAACATAATTAAAGAAGAAATCAAAAAAAGAGGAATTGATGTTAAAAAGATTATCCTTTTTGGAAGCAGGGCAAGGAATGCCTATAAAAAAGATAGTGA
>JAHJVF010000069.1 GCA_018828505.1 Bacteroidota bacterium
AAGAGTTAGTTAGTAAAATAAAAACTCACGCTAAAACTACATTTTCACCTAAAGTGCTTTCAGATATTGGTCATTTCGGTGCATTCTTTGATGCAAAATTTGATGAGTATGATGAACCGGTTCTCGTCTCGAGTGTTGACGGTGTCGGGACCAAATTGAAGATTTCTATTCAAGCTGATAAGCATGATACGATCGGACAGGACTTAGTTAATCACTGTGTGGATGATATTTTATGTGCAGGAGCGAAACCGTTATTTTTTCTCGATTACCTCGCTTTCGGAAAATTGAATGTCGGAATTGCAGAACAAATAATAGAAGGATTTTCAATTGCGTGTAAAGAGAATGGCTGTGCTCTAATTGGTGGTGAGACTGCGGAAATGCCCGGACTTTATGCAGAAAATGATTACGACATGTCCGGCACTATTGTCGGTGTTGTGGAGAAGAAAAGAATCGTCGATGGAAAGAAAATTTCAAGTGGAGATGTTTTAATTGCATTAAAATCTAACGGACTTCATACAAATGGTTACTCTCTTGCCCGCAGTGTTCTTCTCAACAAGTATAAACTTTCTGATTATATAGAAGAATTGGAATCCAAACTTTCGAGTGAACTTTTAAAGATTCATAAATCTTATTTGAATATAATTTTTCCTTTAATCGGTGAATTTGATGTTAAAGGTTTGTCACACATAACAGGTGGTGGAATTATTGGTAACACTCGAAGAATTTTACCCGAAGGATTAAATCTGAAAATTGACTGGACAAGCTGGGAGCGTCATCCAATTTTTAATCTCATTCAAAAAATTGGAAATATCGAAGAGGAAGAAATGAGAGAAGTCTTTAATCTAGGTGTTGGGATGATAATTATCAGTTCTAAGAAAGAAACAGATCGAATATTAGAAGAACTTTTATTAAATGGTGAAACAGCTTTTGTGATCGGAAGAGTTGAATGAAAAATATTTTACTCTTAATATTATTTTTCACACCAGGTTTGCTTGCGTCACAAATTCTTTTCACAGCAATAGACCATTCAGCCAATGATGTTCGTGCATGTCTTTTGGATGATTCTACTCACGAGATAACCGAAATTTCGTTTAACAATTCCTATCTGCCTATTTGGTTTGGTGAGAAGATCGTTTTTAACTATGGCAATCACATTTGGATCTCGGATAAAACCACAAAAGATCAGCGGATTATTTTTGAAGGTCTGAAGCCTGTTGTCTCAAGATCAAACAAATACGTTGCAGGATATTCGAAGGAAGGTATTACGATTGCAGATTCGAGCGGGAAAGTTCTAAAAAAAATTGAAGTTGATTATTGGGAAAAGATTACACCAACTTTTTCATATGATGAAAAAAGTATTTCGTATTTCGATAAAGAACGGGAATCATCTTTTCTCTTTAACTGGAAAAACGAGACGAATAAACTTTTTGGGAAGAATATCTATCATCCAAGCTGGTCGCCGGACGGATCAAAAATCCTTTTCAATTTTGGGAAAATGGATTCCAATTTTCGTGTAGCGGTCGTGGATTCATCTTGGAAAGAAGGAATTCCGATGAATTTTATTACTAATGTGAATGAGAATTCTGTTTTACCGATCTGGTCTCCCAAGCAAAATTTTATCGCGTATATGACGTTGAACCAAATAAATTCTAAATCCGAATCTGATTTGATGAATGGTACCATAATCTTGTATGACTTGAAAACTAAGGTCAAAACCATCCTCGCTGAAGATGCCGGATTTACTGAAGGTGCATATCCTCAGTTTTGTTTTGATCAGAGCGAAAAATATTTTTATTACACTTCAATTAATCTGCTGGGGAATGGAGCTATCACAAGAATAGACCTGCAGAACAATTTTCAAAAAGAGAATTTGACACATGATAATAATCTCGACTGCCGTCTTCCGGTTTGTAAATGAAACTTCAAGCTCCCTACTCAATGAAAATTAGAATCCCTTTTTTTTCCCACCTGTTATCGATTGTTTTGATTTTTACAATAATAATTTCTCTACTGATAACTTCCTGCTCAAAATCCCCCGAAGAGCTGAGAGAGGAGGCTGAGAAACTTTTTGTGCAGGCGTCAGATTTATATGGGAGAGGATATTATCGACAAGCTCAGAAATATTTCCTCCGTCTTCTTGAGATAGATATTGAATTAAAAAATTTTCAACGAGTTCCAAACATATATGTTTACCTTGGATTGATAAACTACAATCGCGGTGATTTCAAAATGGCTAATCAATATTATTCATTAGCAGAAAAAGAATTCAGAAAACAGTTCAACAAGAAAGGGGAAGCACTTGCCCTGAACAACATTGCAGGAGTCAATGCAATACTCGGGATGTATGATTCCGCTGAAACCG
>JAHJVF010000070.1 GCA_018828505.1 Bacteroidota bacterium
TAATCGCATTCGTATAATCACCGGCTTTGAAGTAATAAATTCCATTTTCAAATTGAACTTTATTTGATTGAGAAAAACTCTCAAGAACACTCGAAACTAACAGGGTTATTAATATCACTAAGAATAAATGAGCCTGCTCTAAAAAGGTCGTTTTACAGATTTTCAGATTTGATTTTGGACGATATTTGAAATATTCTTTCATCAATAATTATACCTTTTTAGCTACACTTCACGAAACGTTTCGTGTAGTGAAGATTCGGCTCATAAACGTCTCACAATTACTCCCATTCAATAGTTGCCGGCGGCTTTGATGTAATATCGTAAACCACACGATTTACACCTCTTACCTCATTTACAATTCGATTTGAAACGTGCTGTAGAAAATCCTGATCCAATTTTGCCCAGTCTGCAGTCATTCCATCGGTACTGGTTACTGCTCTTAATACAATCGTATTCTCGTAAGTCCGTTCGTCTCCCATAACACCAACACTTTTCACAGGAAGAAGTACTGCAAATGCCTGCCAAACATTGTGATAAATTCCAAAATTGTTTAACTCATTTATGAATATGAAATCAGCTTCACGCAAGATTTCCAATTTTACTTCATCTATCTCACCTAAGATCCTAACTCCTAATCCGGGACCAGGAAAAGGATGCCGATTTAAAAATTCTTCGGATATACCCAATTCTTTCCCGATTAAGCGGACTTCATCTTTAAATAATTCCCTAAGTGGTTCGATCAGTGTTAATTTCATCCTCTCCGGCAGTCCCCCAACATTGTGATGAGTTTTAATAACACTTGATGGACCTTTCACCGAAACTGATTCAATCACATCAGGATACAACGTGCCTTGCACTAAAAACTTAACGTCATCTAAATTGCTTACCTCTTCCTCAATTACATCAATAAAAGTATTTCCGATTATTTTACGTTTGTCCTCAGGGTCTTCAAATCCTTTCAGCCTTTCTAAAAATATCTTACTTGCATCGACGAAGCGAAGCTTTACCTGCCCGCCACATTCATATCTATGAGGCAGGCGGGAATGTAAATTTTCCTGAAAGAATTTAACGACGTTTTTACTTTCATCTTTCCGCATCAGCCCGTTATCAATATGTATACAAGTAAGATTATCACCGATTGCTTCATGAACAAGTACCGCAGAAACTGTCGAATCGACACCGCCGCTAAGAGCACAGACAACTTTGTCACTTCCAACTTTTTCTTTTATTTCCGTTATGGTATTTTCAATAAAGTTTTTCGGCTGCCAGGTTCTATTGCATTTGCAAATATCAACGACAAAATTTTGTAAGATTTTTTTTCCCTCAGTGGTGTGGTTTACTTCGGGATGAAATTGCAATCCGAATATTTTTTCTTTTTTGTTCCATACCGCAGCAAAATCTGAATTTAAAGTTGAAGCTATCACAGAAAAATCTTTCGGAAGTGAAACGACTTTATCCGAGTGACTCATCCAAACTATCGAATTATTCGAAACATCCTTGAACAATCCCGCCTGCCGCTTCAGTTTCAAGGTGGCGGGCAGGTCATTATCAAATGAGACTTGCAACTCGGCTCTTCCAAATTCTCTCTGTGCAGATCGATCTATATCACCACCAAAATGTTGTACTATTAGCTGTAAACCATAGCATATTCCAAGTATAGGAAGATTGATATCAAAGATTCTCTCATCAACTTTAGGTGAATCAATTGAGTAGACACTTGCTGGTCCACCAGAAAAAATTATTCCGTTTGGATTATCCCCAAGAATTTCATCTATCGGAGTATTGAAAGGTTTGATGTAAGAAAAAACACCCAGCTCACGGATTTTTCTGACGATTAATTGTGAATATTGCGAGCCAAAGTCGAGGATTAATATTTTATCTGAAGGTCGATCCATCTCGTGTTAGAATTTACTAATAAAATCGCCCAAATACAGATATTCAACCTACCTGGCGATATTTTACTTCTTTGAACTGAAAATAAAACTTATAAAACTTCTTTAAGCACCAATCAGCGAACCATAAGCTACTGCATCGAGCAAAGAATCTAATTCGACTAAATCATTAATTTCAATTTTAATGATCCAGCCGGCGCCGTAAGGATCTTTATTAACAATTTCAGCGTTGCTTTCAAGTTCTTTATTTATTTCCAGGACTTTACCGGAAATAGGTGCCAGTAGATCCGAAACAGTTTTAACTGCTTCAATTGTACCAAAAGAATTTCCTTTTTGAATTTCTTCCAGCCCGTTTTGAATATCCACAAAAACGATATCACCTAGTTCACCCTGAGCATAGTCTGTAATTCCGATTGTACCTGTATTGCCCTCGACTTTGATCCATTCGTGATCATTGGTGTATTTAAGATTATCCGGAATATCCATTTTTTATCCTCCTAAAAATCAAACTGAAATGTCTCAAGAAATTTTGTGTTATATTTTCCTTGTTTGAACTGTTCATTTCTCATCATTTGTAAGTGAAACGGAATAGTTGTTGCAACACCTTCGATGATGAATTCTTCGAGAGCACGTTCCATTTTTTTTATTGCATCTGCACGATTGAGACCTTTCACGATCAATTTTGCAATCAATGAATCATAGTATGGCGGAATGACATAGCCTGCGTAAGCATGAGTATCGGTTCGTACTCCAATTCCTCCCGGTTGATGGAATGCAGTGATTTTGCCGGGTGAAGGTCTGAAATTTTGTCTGGGATCTTCTGCATTTATTCGGCATTCGATCGCCCAACTTTTTGGAACTACTTTTATCTTTTTGATTTTTTCCCCTGCTGCGACTCTGATTTGTTCTTTTACAAGATCAACTCCATAGACTTCTTCCGTAACCGGATGTTCGACTTGAATACGAGTGTTCATTTCCATGAAGTAGAAATTGTGATTTTTATCGACAAGAAATTCGATAGTTCCGGCACCTTCATAGTTGACGCTTTTAGCGCCAAAAACTGCTGCCTCTCCCATTTTCATCCGTAACTCTTCACCGATGAAAGGTGATGGAGCTTCTTCAATCAATTTTTGATGACGCCGCTGGATTGAGCAATCTCGCTCACCGTAATGTGTAACATTGCCAAATTGATCTCCAAGCACTTGAATCTCAATGTGGTGCGGTTCATCAATAAATTTCTCAAGATATACTTCAGGATTTCCAAAAGTAGATTCAGCTTCATTACGTGCGAGTGTAAAGAACTTTTCGAACTCATCGATGCTTCGAGCAATCCTCATTCCCTTACCGCCGCCGCCTGCAGTCGCTTTGATCATTACAGGAAAATCAATTTGACGTGCTACATCTGCTGCCTCACGAATATCACTTATTGTTCCGTCACTGCCAGGTACTACTGGAACTCCAGCCCGACGCATTGTATCTTTCGCCATTGCTTTATCTCCCATTGCACTGATCATTTCAGGAGATGGTCCAATGAATTTTATTCCTGATGCGCCGCAGATTTCCGAGAAATTAGCGTTCTCAGCGAGGAACCCATAACCTGGGTGGATTGCCTCGGCACCGGTAATCTCCGCAGCTGCCATTATCCGTGGAATATTTAAATAACTCTCTTTGCTCAACGGAGGACCAATACAGACTGCTTCATCGGCAAATCTTACATGCAATGAATCTCTGTCAGCTTCAGAGTATATTGCTACTGTCCTAATCCCAAGCTCCTTACATGCACGAATTACACGTAAAGCTATTTCACCGCGGTTTGCTATTAAGATTTTTTTAAACACGTGACTTCTTTAATTAAAGGAAGAATGTTGATTTAATCAGCTCTTGTCGATCAAGAACATTGTTTGGCCATACTCAACAGGTTTCGCATTATCGACTAAAATTTTCACGACCTTCCCGCTCACATCTGACTCTATTTCATTCATTAATTTCATTGCTTCGATAATGCATAGGCCCTGGCCTGCATTAACAACGTCACCAACTTTCACATAAGGTTCTGCGTCTGGTGAGGGTGCACGATAAAAAGTACCAACAATGGGTGATTTCACTTCGTAGTATGAGACAGCCTTCTCATCTACTACTTTCTCGGGCTTCTTTTCAACAACTTGAGGTGGTGCCGCCGGTTGAGGGAGATTGGGCTGTGCCTGTATTGAATATGGTAAAAAAGATGGAAGAGTATTTTCCGGAACCGCAGGTGATTTTTTTACACGGATTTTTGCTCCCTCTTCTTCGATCTCAACCTCGTCTACTCCACTATCGTTGACAATTTTTAACAACTTTTTAAGGTAATTTAAGTCCATATTAATCCAATTTTTTATTTAACTCTCTCTACATAAGTGCCAGTACGGGTGTCAATCTTTATTTTTGCACCCTCCTCAATAAACAAAGGTACATTAATCGTGACTCCCGTTTCAACAGTTGCCGGTTTTGAACCACCGGTTGCAGTATCGCCTTTAAATCCAGGATCGGTTTGGGTAACTTCCAATTCAACAAAGATGGGCAATTCACTGATCACAACTTGTTTACCATCCATTAGAAGGTCAACTACTGTTCCTTCTTTTAGATATTTTACACCATCGCCAAGAATTTCAGGCATGATATGAATCTGATCAAAAGTTTCTGTATTCATAAGCACGTATGAATCTCCATCTTGATACAGAAACTGAAACTGATGTCTCTCAACACGAACAGTATCAATACTTTCGCCGGCACGAAATCTATTCTCAATGACTCTGCCGGTCTTAAGGTTCTTCATTTTAGCTCGAACAAATGCTCTCCAATTACCTGGATTCACATGTTGAAATTCTACGATTTGGTACAAATCATTATTGAACTTTAAAATTAATCCTGGTCTAAAGTCTGTAGTTGATCCCATATATAAAATGTTTTTGACTCAATAAATTTTTCGTTCAATTTAATCTAAGAAATCTCTAAAATCAAGTTAAATTACCTCGATTTTATCCAAAAACTACTTAAAACTGAGCAAAAACGGTTTAAATTTGCCAAAAATTGAAAAACTCAGAAATCAATTGACGGTATCCAACTCCTTGGTTATATTGCGTCCGTGATAATTGACAGATATTTGCTTAAAAGACTTGTTCCACCTTTTATTTTCGCATCTGCAACGTTAATTTTCATCTTTTTGCTTCAATTTTTGATGAAAACTGCCGATAGCTTGATTGGTAAAGGGCTCGGTTCATGGGTGATCATTCAGCTGATCGTATATAACCTATCATGGATGTTCGTGCTTGTGGTTCCAATGGCGTGTCTTGCCATGGTTTTGATGACTTATGGCAATCTTACACAGGATAATGAGCTTACTATCCTCAAATCGAGCGGGGTAAGTTTGGTAAGGTTAATGATTCCAGCTATTTTGGTCTCTCTCATTATTTGTTACCTACTCATCGAGTTTAATAATAAAGTTCTTCCAGACGCGAACTATAAAAACAAGAATTTAATGTACGACATTAGCAGGACCAAACCCACTCTGAAACTCGAAGCAAATGTTTTTTCAAAAGAGATCCCGAATTATAGTATCCTCTCACGCGAAATCAGCAAAAATACAAATGAATTATTTGATGTTACAATCTACGATTTCACAAATATTATTCAGATACACGTAGTAACAGCAAAAAAGGCAAATATATTTTTCACAAGAGATAATAAAAAACTTCTTTTCGAATTGGAAGATGGAGAAATTCACCAGAGTGTTGATCCAAACAGCATCTCCAGCCGCCGGATTTTCTTCAAGAAACATAGAATTTCGATGGACGCTGAACAGTTTTTATTTGAACAGAGCGGCCCCGGGGCCCCGCGCGGAGATCGAGAACTTAGCGCGCAAGATATGCAGCATATTGTTGATAGTCTGCAAATTATTTCTAATAAGATAAAATCCCAACTTTCGGAAAGAATTGCTTCCTATTACGAACCTATTTTAATTGCTGAACCGGATACATTAAACAAAGAGGAAAAAACTACACAGACGGGAATTAACAATCTGACTTATTTTGCCATGAACGATGCGAAAGGAAAACTTTCGAACATTACGAATGATTTGGCAAGAATTGAATATCTGGACACCGAGTCAGACAGATATTTAGTAGAAGTACACAAAAAATATGCAATACCTGTTGCATGTATTGTCTTTGTTCTCATAGGGGCACCAATTGGAGTCATTACAAGGAAGGGAAGTTTTGGAGTTGCTGCAAGTATCAGCTTATTTTTCTTTTTGATCTATTGGGCTTGTCTGATTGGCGGTGAAAAATTGGCAGACCGCAGGTTGCTCGATCCGTGGCTTGGAATGTGGATTGCGAATATAATTATCGGAGTCGTTGGGCTTTATCTTACTTATCGAATGAACAAAGAGCAAATCGTTATTGATTTGTCGTTCTTAAGAAGATTTATTCCCAGAGCATTTAGAAATCAAATAATAGAAACTAGTAACGAATGAACCTGAAACTCGTTGACAAATATCTCGTTCGGCAATTTGTCCTGTCGATTTTTTTTGGGATAATGACTTTCACTTTGATATTTATTGTGATCGATATGATGGAAAACCTCGATGATTTCATCGACCAGAATGTTCCCAAAGAGATCATCTTTCAGTACTATGTATATTTTGTTCCTGAGATAATTAGACTTATTACACCGGTTGCAATTCTCCTTGCATGTTTATTCACTGTTGGGAAGCTCAATAACTACAGTGAACTAACAGCTTTAAAATCAAGCGGGATGAGTTTATTTAGGTTCATGATGCCATTTTTAATTGTGGGATTTATTCTTTCACTTGTTGCTATTTATTTTACAGCGTGGGTAGTGCCATATTCGAATAAGCAAAAAGTATACATTGAACAATTCCATATGAAGAAAAATTTGGTTTATGCCGGAACAAATCTTTTTTTTCAGGATTCGCAGGATAAAATAATCAACATCAGTTACTTTGATGAATATTCTAAATCTGCCAGCAGAACCGGGATACTTTTTTTAGATAAATCTGAAATGACACACGTTCGAAAAAAAATCGAGTGCGAGCAATTAAAATGGGATCCAGTTAAAAATGAATGGATAGCTGTAAAGGTAATCGAGAGAACATTTCTTTCCGATTCGACTGATTCAGTAAAAGGATACGATACCCTAAGAATAAATTATCTTAATTTTAAACCTGAAGATATTCTTTTAAAACAAAAACGAGTTGAAGAGTTGAACATCACAGAACTTGTGCAGGTCATAAACGATCAGAAAAAAAGCGGAAATGACGTAACAAAATTATTGATCGACCTTCATTCAATATTCTCTTTTTCTTTTGCGAGTTTTATTGTGGTTCTTTTTGGAGTTCCGTTATCAGTCGATAGAAGGAGAGGCGGAATGGCTTTCCAATTTGGAGCGAATTTATTCTTCACCTTCATCTATCTTGGTTTCATGAAAATAAGTCAATCATTCGGAAAAAATGGTTTGCTCGACCCTCTATTAACAGCCTGGTTCGCAAATATGGTTTTCCTGGCTTTAGCTGTGATTAATATACTGAGGGTTAGGAAGTAAATATAATGGGCATCTCTAAAAACTTGAATTAAGGACTAAAGTCCGCAGAGATTAGCCTGCCAAATCATAGCGTTGTCGTGGCAGGTATGTTTTTGTAACCCCACGCTTAAGCGTGGGGTTATTGAAAAGCCGCTCGCATCAAGGGCTTTAGCCCAATTAATAAATAACTATAAGTAACCATAAAATATAAGTCGCCAAGAAAAATAATAGTTTTTAGAGGTGCCCTATAATTGTAATGGTGTATCGAGGATTTAAGAATTAAAAAATTCCAATCGTCAGCTGACGGATGGGATCTATTACAGCTTAATCTTTATCTGAAAAATCAACAAGGACTTTCACCTTACCGTAAACTCTTATCTGTACTTTGTCATTTGCACGGAGATAAACTTTTTGACCGCCTGTTGTATGTGCATTAGCAGTAAGAATCAAATGTTTAGCTCTCTTTAATTTTTGGAAATCCTCTGAAACTAATTTAATCTTTCGACTCTGTGAAACGGATGACGATACTTTCCCCTCAGCGTCAACATTTGCTGCTGTAATTTGCAGAGTTGTATCAGAAGCAGAGCCTGCACCTTCCTGACGCGTAACATGGAAAAGATAATTGTAAAGTGAATCGACAAAATAGCCGTTCAGCGAGAATCCTACCGGAAATCCATTGTTTAGTTCCAGAGTAAGTTCAACTTCTTTCGCTTTATCCAGATGCTTTTTATCCTTTTCTTTAATATCGATTGCATCTTTCAATGTGTCGGTTTTTACAGCATAATTGATTTTGAATATCGAAAAAATATTAAAACCAATTTCATATTTTATTGAATCCGGCAAAGATGCTTCGAGGGTTTTATAGTTTGGATTTACGATTATATCTCCCTTATACGAAATTGAATCCGGAACTTTTGGTGATAGAAACTCATTAATCGCAAAATCATCAATATTGACATTAATTACAGGATCGCTCAAGGAGATATTTGTATCGAGTACAGTTTTTCCTCTTATCTTTAATAATTTATTTGGTTCACCTGTTTTAAAGATTCCTACAACCTGAAAATTTCGAAGACCAACTTCAACATTTTGAAGAGTTGAATTCGATTTGAATGTCAGCTTTGCTCCGTAAACACTTACTTTTGGAAGTATATCCTTTACATCCTGATTGTCGGTTAGTTTTGATCTCTTTTCTTTAATTTCAGTTTTGTACGGTTTAATTTTTCCTTTCAAATATGAAAATGCAAGTTTCTCAAGTTTAAAATTCACAACGACTGAATCGCCAGAATATCCGGCGCCAATCTTCGCAAAACCTTTTACATAAAACCCTGAACCGGGAGTTCCAAGCGGGTTTGAAGCTAAATGCTTATAAACGTATCCGTTTACATCAATTGACTTATTTGAAGAGGTGTTCGCTGCGGCAGAAATATCAAATTTGAGAGTATCGACACCTGACGGTGTAACTTTAGTAAATCCAGGTATCAAAACATTTATGGAGACCGAACGATTAAGATAATTGCTCAATTTATATTCGAGCTTTCCACCTGAAAAACGTGCTTCATCGAGACTGACTGAGTCGTCTTTTACAAATGTTTCAAAAGTGAGTGTGTCCACGTTTTTAGGTTTAACAACAAAATCATCCTCGAATTTTATATTATCCTTGAATATATCGACAAGTGCTTTCGACTCAGTTTTAACTGAATCATATTTAACCAATAGATCTGCCGTAGAAGAATCGATATAAATATTTTTTTCATTTTTAATAAGTTCTTTTACAGTTTCGGTTCTGTTCAAAATCGGAACGTTTACTTCGAGGTCCCAAGTAGGTGCAACAAATTCATCCGGGATATCAAGACATGCACCGAGCACAAAAACCGAGATGATGGGAACAAGGATTTTTAAATTAGATTTAATTTTTTTCATTGTTAAATTTCTCACTTTAAAAATCGTCACTATCAAATTGGACTCTTACATTTCCGGTAATCCGGACTTTTATCTGATCTTTTGATGAAAGATAAACTATTCGTTTATCAGTAGTTGATAAACTAAATCTCTGAATCAGATAATATGCATTTTTAAGTTTTTGAATGTCACTCTGCGAAAGATCTACTTTCACAGTTTGAATATTTGGCGAGGTCACTCGCCCATCCGCGTTAACGAAAGCTCCACCTATTCTCACAATCGAATCGCTTGAAGTCAACATATCTCGGGTGATATACATCAATGGACTATAAAGCGAGTCCGTTAGAATTCCAATTAGCTCTGCTTCGAGAGGGATTCCATTATTGAAATAAATTGTAATAGTGCCTGATTTTCCTTTAGCGATTTTATCTCTCGTGTCGGTTCCGAAATCCAATTTGAGAGTATCGGTGAAATCTGCATTATTAATACTGAATTTTGACCATGCGTCAACACCGAAAGAGAAAGAAATTGAATCTTTAGACAACACCTCTCCGGAAACGTACGTAGGATTTAAAATGATCTCCGAGATGATTTTGATTGAATCAGGAGATTTCGCAAGGAAGGTGTTGATATCTGTATTTACGTTATTAAAATTCAACGTTGTCGTTGCATTCGCGGCGATGACTGTATCAAAACTAGTCGCACCACCAAAATGAAGATTTATACTCGGCGCTCCGGAACGGAAAGTACCAATAACTTCAAAATCATTTAATCTTATCGGCAAATCAATGCTGGTTTTCCCTACGATCTTCACATTGATAGAGTCAAAAGTTACCTTTTTAATTATATCCGATATATCGCTTGCTAAAAGGTTTTCAAATGTCTGCTCTTTTTTTCCGAGTGACAAGGGTTTAAATCTCCCTTTCATCCTCTTGAACCTTAAATTCTGAACATCGGAATACAACTTAATACTATCTCCTGGAGAACCACCTGCAAGTATCATTTTCACTTTTATCCAAAAGCCCGGGCGTGTGCTGCCAAAAGGTTGGGTAGCAGGTTGTTTATAAATATAACCTTCTAAATTATTTTGATAATTCACCGTCTGATTTCCCGGTATCAAGCCGCCAATTTTCAATGTATCTTTACTTGTACCGACAGTTTTGGTGAAACCTGGAAGAATTAATTCAAACTGTGAATTTTTCGATGAGTAATTAGTGAACTGATAAACTATTAATCCACCATCCATTTCTGCTTCATCTATGCGGATTGAATCTCTTCGAATTATCATTTCTACAGAGATTGTGTCACTAACAAGAATTTGCATTGTAGTATCTTGATCGAGGTTGAAAATATCTGCGAAGAATGCATCAATGGTTGTATCTTTTTTAATTTCATCAGTTGAAAATCTTAGGAGAAAGCTACCCGAATCAACAGCAATTTGATCCTGGCGGCGGATGATCTCCTCCATTTTGTATTCACGCTCGGAAAGACTTAAATCCACGGCTAAATCAAAAATTGGATTCAAAATTTCCTTTGATTTATCCGAGCAAGAGCTCGAAAAAAATCCTAATGCAAAAAGGAGTACAAAAAAATAATTTTTGATATTATTAACTCTCATTTCTGTTCCTCATTAAAATCTCCACTTGGTATCCATTCCAAAACTCAAATGTTTTGCAGAATTCATACCCAATAGTGAATTAAAGTTCGAAGTAGCAAAATTAAAGTCCAAAGGACCTAACATAAATCCAAGTCCAAATGCCCAATTAAATCCTTGCTTGCCACCAAAGGAAAGTCCTGTACGGACGAAAGGTATCCAATTACCCGGGTTCCAGTCAATACCGAGAGAAAAACGTGGAGTCTTGGTGTTTCCAATCTCATCGTTAAATCCTTGATTGTAATCGAAAGAGACTGCCATTTGTCCAGGAAATGAACCAATAAAGGGCGCCTGGTCTAATTGATAGACGACACCGATTCTGAGAGCCGTCGGTAAACTCGTCGAAAAGCTCGATGAAAGATCGTTAGTAATTTTTTTAAATTTATCTTCTAATGAATCTAATGCTTCTTTTGTCGTGTAGCCTTCGAATATGAAATTACCGCTCCCTTTAATTGTTGCTTGATTTTTATCCCATGTGATTGAACCAATATCCGTCAAAGCCAATCCAACTGTTAGTTGTTCATTTATTTTCCCAGTGAAACCAATATCAAAACCGAAACCGGAACCTGCAGGAGTTGGGAAAAGTGATGGCGAAAAATCTTCAATTGTTGAAACGCTATCAGAACCATAGTTAACGCCAATGTCAGGAGAAAAAGCTGTATTAACTTCATAATCCCATGAACCGATGATTTTGTTTTTATCGCCCAATTGAAATTGTGAATTGTTTTTAGCAGTCCCGACATAGTAAAAACCTTGAACCATCTTCAAACTGATCCCACCGAATAATTCCTTAATAAAGAAATCATCTTTCTTGAAAATTTGACGTGCGTAACTCAGTGAAATATCGCGCCAATACGCCGATTTCACCACTATATCAGAGAAAGAATAAACATTTCCGGAAGTTAGTCCTGAAAAAGCAAGATCAAGGAATGCTCTGGATAATCTCTCGTTTGTACCAAGTCTATCAGTCACTGCGAACCCAAACGCACCAACATTTTTATTTATATTAATTGTAAATGCTAAAGGTGTTATCGCGAAATTAGTAATGAATTCTCCATCGCTCAATAAATCACCAAGTTCGCTTTTATCGGCTTCGGTTAAATACCGTCCAACTTTTTTACCGGAACCATCATCCACACCACCAAAGAAATAATTTATTCTCTCCATACTTATCGGAGCTGAGAAATTAAAACCTATTGTGGGTAGGGGTATTACTGTCTTTAATGAGAAGCTTGTCAAATCCTGTAGAGCTAAATTTGCAGGATTGATTCCGAGTGCATCTACACCCAAACTTCTTGCTGTATAAGTGTTAGCCAATGAAAGACTTCTGGCATCAGTAAATCCGTATGATCCGGAACTTTGCGCCAACGAATTTCCGGCTAAAATTAAAAGCATAAAAAATATTTTTGTAAATTTCATTTTTTTGACTCTCTTTTTTAGTCGTTTGTTTCAATACGATAGCTTACCCTACCGTATACATTTAATGATACTTTGTCGTCTGCTCGCAATAGTACCGATTGAGTTCCACTGCTTGAAATGTTAAATCTTTGTATTAAAAAGTAAGCATCTTTGAATTTATTAATATCATCTTTTGTAAAGACGAATTTGATTGTCTTATTTGCCGGGATCGTAACTCTTCCTGAAGCATCAACAGCTGCGCCGGTTAATGTTATCATCGTATCATTTGGAGCTCCCGTACCAAGTTCCCGTGTTGTGTAAAATAGTTTCTTATAAGAAGAATCAGTAAAGAACCCCGCAAGTTGTACACTTAAAGGAAGCCCATTTGAAATTTCGATTGTTAGGTCTCCATTATTTGCTTTAAGAATATTTTTGCGGGCATCATTACTGAGTTCAATATTAATAGTATCAGTAATTGAAGCGTTATTAATTTTTAATTTCGCCCAAGCATTGATTTCTACAGAAAAGGAAACTCTATCCCGTGCATCAATAGTTCCGGACGTATAATTAGGATTTATAACAAGGTCAGCAGAGAACTTAATAGAATCCGGAGTTTTATTTAAAAAATCGTTTATAGTCGTATTATGATTTGTGAAAATAAATTTATTTAAGACCCCTGGACTGAATACAGTATCGAATACTGACTTACCGTTAAATAATAAGTTAATACTCGGTGATCCGTTCTTATAAACTCCTGAGACGCTGACATTTTTCAAGCCAACAGAAAAACCTTTAAATGTTGTGAATGCATTGATCATAATCGACACACTGTCAAACGATACTGCCTTGATCAAATCTTTAATATCAGCTCCAAGAGCATTTTCGGTTGTTTCAGTTTTACTTCCTAAAAATATTGGTGCAAATCGTCCAGAGAAGTTTTTGAATTTCAGATCTTTCACTTCAATTCTGAGTCCCATATTATCACCCGTTGCACTTCCGGCGAGATTAGCACTTCCACGGACCCAAATACCCGGGCGGGAACTACCAAAAGGCTGATTTATCGGTTGTTTATATTTGAAGTCAGCCATAGGGGTCGAAGTACGGAGAGTGGAATTTGCGGGTACATTCCCGCTGATTTTAAATGTATCAATCGTACCTCCAACACTTCTTGTTATTCCAGGGAAAGCAAGATTGAGTGATGCAGGTTGATTATATCGATTCGTTAGAGTGTATTCGACAGTTCCATCCTGAATTTCGGCGCTGTCAATTCGAATTGAATCCCTTCGTATAATCATCTCCAAATGGACTGCTTGCCCGCTCAAGAAAAACGAGCTGTCTTCGAACATATCGAATGAATTATCAAACAAAAATTCGAGAGTCGTATCTTTTTCAATTTTATCGCTGGTAAATTTTATCAAGCGATCGGAAGTACTTGAATCAATTTGGATCTGCCGTTGGTTTTTTATGATATCAGATAAAGAGTAAGTTTTTGAACCGATCGGTATGTTCAGCTCAGCATCCCAGACGGGTAATATTAATTCATCAGGTATATCAATACACTGTGACAAAGAAATAGCGACAGCAATAATTGCGAGAATCTTATAAAATTTCTTGTTCATATTTAATGCCTATTTATATTTAAAGAGGATAACCAAAGTGCTATTAATCAAATTACTTTAGAAGTTTTATGGATAGAAACATCCATAATTCTGATTGAATTAAAAACTCTTGGAGTATCCTCAAAATAACCTGTTATTTAAATTTTACTTAGTCAACAACATTTTTTTGGAAAGTGTTTTACCGATAGCTTTTAGTTTATAAACATAAACTCCGCTTGATAATCCGCCGAAGGCGGACGCGTCAAAATTGACTCGATAGCTTCCGGCTGACTTGTAACCATCAACAAGAGTTGCGACTTCAACACCGAGCAAATTAAAAACCTTTAACGAAACATTTGAACCTTTTAAAATTGAATACTCAATATGGGTACCCGGATTGAATGGATTAGGATAATTTTGTTTTAGCTCAAAGTCTTTTGGAATAGTACTAAGTACTTCCTCTCCGACATTTGCAAGAGTTTGATCGCCGGCGCCAATCTCAGAGAAATGTCTGATTTTGGCAGTGACTTTTGTCGGTTCATTGATTGTTGAAATATCGATGTTGGTGAACCCAACTCCAGTCTTATAATAAGCGAATTGCCATGTCGTTCCGGGTGTATATCCAAGAGTCGAAATCATTGCATCGAATTGAGTTGTGCGCGGCATCTCAAAAACTGCAGTTTTATCATTTAAAAACCAGAAATCAACTCCGATAACTCCATCGACTTCGAACACACCAAGGAACCAGACTTTTTTGCCGTCAATCATCCAGGGAATAGTCGGTGGCACTTCCATTAAAATTCTGATTGATATATTTCTATTGATTCCGCCATCCTCGACATAAAATTTAGAACCTGCGATTCCATCATAGTAATATTGATAAACATCAAATGGTGGCGATAACGTTTTTGATGGAAGAATATAGTTTTGCCCTTCAACAATCTTTCAGGCTGCTACTTCCTGAATGCTGAAACCTTGTGAAACGAACAGTGCTATAGAAATTGTGTCAGGCGGTGTTTGTGAGTAAGTTAGATTCGCCGTGAATAATACTGCCAAAAGAAGTACAAGTCTTTTCATGTTCCCCTCGTTTTTTTTGTTTAAAAATAGTGATTAAATCTTCAATATCAATATGAAAATCGAATTTTTGGGAAAATTAAAACTTTAATCATATCTGACAATTATTAGCTATTGAACATAATTTTAATCGAGTTAGTTCAAGTCAATAATAATTATTTAAGGGCATCTCTAAAAACTGAACGTGTTTTTTTTTATCTGCGGCAATCAGCGAAATCAGCCTGCCCGCCACATAGAACCGAAAGAGGCAGGCGGGCGGGAAATATTCTCCCGCCCGCCTGCCTCATCAGTCAGAATATGGCGGGCA
>JAHJVF010000071.1 GCA_018828505.1 Bacteroidota bacterium
CTTTTTCTTTACATAAGTACCTTTTTTGAAGAGACTCATAATTGAAAAGTTTAGCTCGTCACCAAAGAATACACGTTCAGCTTTTGCTCTAATGCCTCGATATCTTCTCTCATCTTCTCTCTTGCATTTTCTGATTCTTCCACGATCTCGGGAATAATCTCTTTATAGTAATCGATTCCTTCCAACAAGTTTGCAGTGAACGTGTTAAAAAAATCTTCCGATTGTGTAGAACCCGTTTTTATACTTTCTTCCATCTTTCTTTGTAAGTAGTCAATGTAGAGTCCTAGTTCCTTCACAAACATGTTTGGGCGATTTGGATGAGTTATTAAATTTATTCTTCCGTAAATGTGATCGATCATTTCCTTAAGCGTTGCAACCTTTGAAAAATATGCAAGGTTCGGACCTGGGCATACCGATACGGCGCTGCTTTGTTTACGAATTTCAATTTTATGAACAATCAAAGCGGGAACCGTGAGGCCCTCGCAAAGACAGACTTTATTAACGGTCTTATCAAATTCTTCTTTGAACTCTTCGTCATCGGTACAGTTTTCTTTTAGCTCTGCTATTTTTTTATTTATGTAAGTAATAGAAGCAGTGCATAATGGTTTATCTGAATATTCTTTGCTTGACACTAAAAATTTTTTAGGACATGGGCTGCCCGGTTTTCCATTTTCTATTCTTTCAATTTTTTCGAGGTCTTTACTGTTGCCGCGTAAACTGTTAAAAGGAACTCCCAAAGGAGAGATATCGCTTAAATAAAAATCCTCTTCGCCGGCAGCAGAAAGTTTTTGCAGAGTATAATCGTCAACGTTCATAACTTCGGGCACCAACAGAAATGGGCTTCCCCATCCAACAGATTTTACTCCATAGCGGCGAATTAGAAACTCTTGTTCGGTTGATTTGCCAACTCCGCCTTGAACCGTTACATCAATATTTAGTTTATCCTCTTCCACAGAAATTTCTTTTCTAGTGAGCGATTGAAGAAATATTTCTTTCAGCAATTCCAGCAATTCGTTTTTTTTATTTTTGAATTCCTCGAGTATAGGACCTAAAAGCAAACCGTCTGTTGCGAATGCGTGCCCTCCGCAGTTCAGTCCGGATTCTATGCGAAACTCGGAAACCCATAATCCTCTCTTCGCCAAAAATTTTCCCTGTATGAGAGCGGAACGAAAGTCGCTAACTTTAATAATTATCTTCTTCTTAAAGCAGCCGTTTTTGTTCGGTAAAAAATTATTAAATGTCTCCATGTAACTATACAACTTCGGATTGATGCCGGCAGAAAATATTACAGAACTTTCAAGCTCGCTCATAGCAAAACCGCGCAAAGCTGCGTGCGCATCGTTAAATTCGTGGGGAAGCAACGCTCCTTCAGAATCGTAATTTGCTTTATCCACTTTAGTCATAATGTTTACATCAATTGAACCGGGATAAATATTTTCACGAAGCCAATTCTGTAATTTCTTCGCAACGTTAACATCCTGAGTTCTCAGCATTTCGTTGTATTTCATTTTCAGTTCGGAAAAGTCGGGAAGCATTTCAAAATATTTTGTTATATCGCTGCCGGTTTCAAATGAAGAGCTTTTCAATTTTTCGAATTGTTCTTCGACAATCTGACTTATCATGTTCAAGTAAGCGGTAATTCTTTTTGCTCTTGAATCTACTTCTGTAGCTGCGATATGAATATATGGTTTGCAGTATTTTTCAAGATAGTGTTTGCGCAACTGTTCCATCAAAGTATCATCCACCAGTGATATGACTGATGAAATTCCGTACTTTGCAACTTTAACAGGCGCATCTACCGAAAAGCCAACCCCTAAGACCGGTATATGAAATGTATGTCCGCGAGACTTTATCATTATGTTTCCAAAATTAAAAATGTTAGTGTCGTTTTAATCTTAACAGCGCAGGAAATAAGGCTGGCGCTTAATTAATTTCTATGTAACTACTCAGCAGCCACATAAATTGTAATTCAAAATATGCCACAAAGACACGAAGACTCAATCCGCCGAGGCGGACACTAAGTTTTACTAATAAGTTCTTTGTGTTTCTTAGTGCCTTTGTGCCTTAGTGGCAAAAAAACATCCGTGCTGAGTAGTTACATTTCTATAAACGCTTCGATTATTTCCTCATCTTGTTTTTAAAATAGTAATTAATTCTTTGCTAACTTGGGTGGGATAATGTCCGGAAGAAACTTTTACATTTGTTTTACAATTCAAATGCGGGCATAATTAATTGCGAAGAATTGACGAATTGGCTGGATAAATTATTGGTTCTTATGTAGAAAATCTTTATGAGACGGTTTTAAAATGTAATTACACAATAAACCAACAATTGTCAGCCGCTGAGGTTCTTTTTTGTTTTTACCTTTTTCACGGAGCGATACATTCGGGGCAAGATCAATAGATAATTTTGGCTGCACTCCCGTAACCGAGACACTCTGCCTAAGTATATTTACAGCAAGCTTTTCTATCTCGGCAAGACTTACATCAAGAAGCGGCGGAGCTGCAGCGTGAAAGAAAAATTTTTAACTGCATCTTGAATGAAACTCATGATCTGAATTTTCAAGGACTTCATAACAATATAAACACTTTTGTTTACTCATTGATTTTCTTCTATTATTCTTTTATTCTTTCAACACCTACAGCGCCTATTGTGTCTTTGCAGAATGTTAATAATAATTCCATTTTATCACGTAGATTTATTTTCCAATTTGTTTGTGCAATTTCAAGCAGCCATCCTTCGGGAATTAAACCGTCAAAAAAGGGAGGTATGTTTTCGTTCGAATATTCTTCTTTTC
>JAHJVF010000072.1 GCA_018828505.1 Bacteroidota bacterium
ATAAAGGTTATACAATTTCCTAATGAATTTTTAGGGTTTAACATTCTGCTCTTTTCATTGTCGGGAGCGGCGCTCTGAACCAGCTGAGCTAAGCGTCCAATAACGGAACTATTTTTTATTCGTGTGGTGAACGTTGAGCGGGCGACCGGGTTCGAACCGGCGACGTCCAGTCTCATTTCGACCCGCGAACAATGTGAGCGGGATACGGGACTTGAACCCGCAACCCTCAGCTTGGGAAGCTGATGCTCTACCAATTGAGCTAATCCCGCATTCCAAGCGGTCGAAATGAGGATCCGCGTTCCGACTACGAACTTGCTTCACAAGTCCGGTCGGGCCGGGACTTGGAAAGTCCCGAAGGTTCGAAGAACTCTGCCAAAGGCATCACTTCGTGACTTCGGAGGATCCCCTTGGGACTGACATTTTAATCCGCCGTTTTTCGGCGGACTACCACTGAATTACTCCCGCATGTTTTTAATGCGGTTTTTTATAAAAATTTTCGGATAGAATATACGCATAAATTAATAAAATACAAAATAATCGGTAACCAAATCGGAAAAGTAATTAGTTTCAAAAAAAATTTCATTTACTTAACTCAGATTTTGTCGGAACAATCCACCAAGCAATCAAGTATCCGATAACAAACGGGAAGATTCCGGTTATTATTGCAAGTACGGCAGTTAACAATCGAATTATGGTCGGATCAATATCTAAAAGTTCTCCGATACCGGCACAGACCCCTGCAATTTTTTTATTATTCTCTGACCTGTAAAGTTTTTTCATTTTTCTATCCTTCTTTAGTTTTGTTTCGTACCAAATATATGAAAAAAAGTGCAAATTTGTTATAGGCCAGTAGAAATGTCAGGTTAAAATGTCCAGTAGAAATGTCAGGTTTAAGGTAACAAAATTAAGTTACGAGTTCAAGTTTTATAGATGATTTATAATGTTTACCAGAGAGTCCCTGGTTTAGTTTTCTCCAAGGATGATTGGGAGAAGGTTTACGAGGGATGGGCAAACGTTGTTTTGGTTTGGGTTTTTTGTTAAAGATTTCATATTTGAGTTCGTTGTTATTCCAAAGAATATGTAGAGAGTTATCTAAGTATTGCCGCACAATAACTTTTGATTTAGGGGGTGGTAAAGGAGAATCCGATTTAAGTAGCTGAATGTAATGAGAGTTGAGCATGATTGTATAGTCGTTATAGACAGTTCTTTTAATTTCAAAGCAGAAGATCGCATCAAGGTCAATACCATCTGAAGAGCGATGTATATTTTGTAAAGAATCAGTGTTAGAAAAAAGTTTGTTGTGATGAGCAATGTATTCATCGAGAAGATAGTTGTTAGCATCTTGAATAGATGAAATGTTTTTTAGCCTTAGTGATTTAATCAGACGGTCTTGATGAGTTCTATTTCCCCGTTCAACTCGCCCTTTAGCTTGAGGAGAATGAGCATAAATTGGTTCGATATTTAAAGCTTTTAGGGCTCTTTCGTATTGAGTAAGGTGTTCAGCTTCATTGTAGTAAATTGTGTGGAAGTCGGTGTAGATTTGAGCAGGGATGCCGAAAAGCTCGATATATTTCTTCCAGAAAGAGAGAACACTTTTGGTGTCTTCTGATTCAGCAAATTGAAGAAAGATCTGTCCTGATGCATCGTCGACAGCACAGAGTAGACAGCAAGCAGGTGCTCGACCTTCGAACCAGTCGTGATGACTACCATCAAACTGAATGAGAGAACCTATCGCCTCACGTCGAGGTCGTTTCTTCCGGTGTGGACGTTTCTTTCGAATTGCCAGTAGTAATCCTTTTTCACGTAACCACCTGGTAAGAGTTTGTCGTGAGACGAATATATCGTGGTCGAACTCGAGTTTTTCGGAAAAGAATGTTGGACCGAAATCTGAATATTTTTCTTGATAAAGTTTTAATACTTGGTCGTAGATAGTTTTAGGTAATCTGTTATTTGATTGTCTACCTCGTGATCGGTGAATAATACCGACATCACCTTCTACAGAGTATCGTTTAAGTACGCGGTAGAAATGTCTTTCACTTAGACGGAGACTTTCAGCTGCATTCGATATTGTTAATTCACCGGATTTTATCCGGGGTAGTACTTTCAATCTTTCGATTTCTTTTTTGCTCATAGTCAGGTTTATTTGCATTCCGAGATTCCTTTTTAATTATTGGAATCTCAAATTTACGGCTTATTCTATTATTTTCAGGTCTTACCCTGACATTTCTAATGAGCGTTATACCTGACATTTTCACTGGGCGATTACAAAAAAAAGTGCAAATTATTCGAACACTTGATTATCTTATTTAAATAAATTATATTATTAGCACTCTCAACGAGAGAGTGCTAATCGTAAAAGAAATAAAACCCCGTAGAACGGGGTAAAACCC
>JAHJVF010000073.1 GCA_018828505.1 Bacteroidota bacterium
AATCCTAAGCACAAATTTCGAAAACATAGAAAATTGGCTATTTGTGGCGTTTCGATCATTAGAATTTAGTATTTGTTTAGAATTTAGAGTTTAGGATTTCGTGCTTACGAATCGAATAATACGTCCCTGCGTAACATCAGTGAACAAGTTAAAAGAAACAAAGAAAGATTTCCTGAAGATTTCATGTTTCAACTTTCAAAAATCGAAAAAGCTGAGGTAGTCGCAAATTGCGACCACCTCAGAAATCTGAAATATTCTCCAAATCTGCCTTATGCTTTTTCCGAATATGGTGCAATTATGCTTGCTTCTGTTTTGAACTCACAAAGAGCTGTAGAGGCGAGCATCTATGTTGTGCGAGCTTTTGTGCGTTTAAGAGAATTGCTGACAACTCATAAAGACCTTGCTGTGAAATTAGATGAACTTGAACGTAGAATACAATCACACGATGGACAAATACAAACTCTATTCGAGGCAATTCGCCAATTAATGCAGCCTCCAGAACCACCCAAACGGCAAACCTGCCAATTCATAGCTATGTTGTGGCAGGTCGGGTTTCAAGTGAAAGAACCAAGAGCAAAATATTCAAAAAGGAACATTGAATGAGCATCACAGAAATTATTCCAATTGAAAGAATTGAAAAACAAATTTTTTTAATTCGGAACCAGAAAGTAATGCTAAGCATTCATCTTGCCGAACTTTATGATGTTGAAGTTCGAGCCTTAATTCAAGCCGTTAAAAGAAATATCAATAGATTTCCATCCGATTTTATGTTTCAGTTAAACGATAAAGAATTCGAAAACTTGAAATCACAAATTGTGATTTCAAGTTGGGGTGGCTCAAGACGTGCGAATCCTTACGCTTTTACAGAACAAGGTGTCGCTATGCTTTCATCTGTTTTAAGAAGTGATAGAGCTGTTAAAGTAAATATTCAAATTATGAGAGCATTCGTAAAATTAAGAGAAATACTTTCAACTCATAAAGATCTTGCCAAAAAATTAAAAGAACTCGAATTAAAAATCGAATCGCACGACGAACAGATTATGGCAATCTTCGAGGCAATAAATCAATTACTTCAGCCACCTGAAAAACCAAAACGTACAATTGGTTTTCAAGTGAAAGAACCAAGAGCAAAATATTCAACGAAAAAGTAAAATGAATTTTAAAATCCCATTCGAAGCAGTTCAAAAAATACACGACAAAGAATCCTTCTTTCTATTCCTACGTGATCAACTAAACTGGAGGTTAAGTGATAATCTTTCTTTTGAGGATTTAACATACTTCTGGGATGTAAACGAATTCGGCTACACCAAAAACTACTTCAAAGGCTCATCAATTCATCAGCTTAGACCATTTAACAATTATCAGCCATGGGGAATTTTTATTATTGAATTGAAAAACACCCCGACTGCTTATCACCGAATTGAGAGAAATTATTCGTGGTCTTGCCCCAACTGTAAGAAAGGTTAAAGATTTTCCTACCTGGAAGCCTGAACATTTATTATTCATTTGCACCCACGATTGGGAAAATTACACATTCGCTCACTTCATTGGTGATAAACCTCATACTGCAAAACTTTCAACCTTCGGGTGGGAATTCAACTCAAGCTATCTTCGAACTGTATGTGAGCTTGTTCAGAATAGGTTGAATAAAGCGAGGAGTGTCTAACCCCACCCTTGCCCTCCCCTTTACCAAAGGGGAGGGTTTACTCCCTCCCTTTACTAAAGGGAGGGCTGGGGTGGGTTCAAAAAGATAATATGACAAAACACTACAACAAAAAAGAACTAAAAGACCGCCGTCGTCAACTTCGTAAGAATATGACGTTTTGCGAAAAACTTCTTTGGTCGTATTTACGCAAAAGACAGATGAAAGTGAGATTTCTTCGTCAGTACTCCGTTGATAATTATGTAATCGATTTCTATTGCCCCAGATTAAAACTCGCCGTTGAAATCGATGGTGATATTCACGACTTACCAGAACAAAAAGAATATGACATCGAAAGACAAAAATATTTAGAAGGTTTTGGAATAAAATTTATTAGAATAAAAAATGAAGAGCTGTTTGATAATCCGAACAAAGCATTTGAAAAAATAGAAAATGAGATAAAAAAGACTCTAATGATTTCTTAAATTGAATTATTAACTAACATAATTTTCGATGCACTCGGTTTAACCCCGTTGGATAGTCATGTTTGAGGGCAACCACCTAAAAGAATAAATTTATCCAACGGGGTAACCCAAGCAGAACGTGAAGAATTTTATTGAAGCATCTAAGAGTCTGTCAAAATTAGTGCGATTGATTTTCATTTCCTTTCAATTCAATTAAGTGTTATATTTTTGACAAAATTATTATTAATTAATCAAAGGAGAAAATATGGAAGCATTAACTGGTTTAGCATTTCTAATAATTATTGGTCTGATAGTCTTTCTGATCATTTTCACTTATTTCATTCCGGTAGGTTTGTGGATCACAGCTTACTTCTCGGGAGCAAAAGTTAAAATCTTTAGTGATCTGGTCGGCATGAGACTAAGAAAAGTTCTTCCGCAGATAATCGTAAAAAGTTTAATCACCGCAACGAAAGCTGGAATTCATGTTGAAGTAGGAAGACTTGAAGCACATTATCTTGCGGGAGGAAATGTACAAAGAGTCGTGAATGCTTTGATCTCGGCAGATAAGGCAAATATTGATTTGAACTTTGCACGAGCTACTGCAATTGATCTGGCAGGTCGCGATGTACTAGAAGCAGTTAAAATGAGTGTCAATCCGAAGGTGATTGAAACTCCAGCAATCGCAGCCATTGCAAAAGATGGAATTCAACTCCGTGCACTTGCACGTGTTACGGTAAGAACGAATATCGAAAGATTAGTCGGTGGCGCAGGTGAAGCAACCATAATTGCGAGAGTCGGAGAAGGAATTGTAACGACAATAGGTTCTTCTGGTTCACACAAAGAAGTCCTCGAGAATCCCGATAGAATTTCAAAAACCGTTTTGGGAAAAGGTCTTGATGCAGGTACAGCTTACGAAATCCTCTCGATTGATATCGCTGATGTCGACGTAGGAGAAAATATTGGTGCTAAACTTCAGACAGATCAGGCAGAAGCGGACTTAAAAATTGCAAGAGCAAAGGCAGAAGAAAGACGTGCAGCGGCAGTTGCAACAGAACAGGAAATGATCGCCGAAGTCCAAAAAATGAGAGCAAAAGTTACTGAAGCCGAAGCGGAAATTCCGAAAGCAATTGCAGAAGCTTTCAGAGAAGGAAATCTCGGAATTATGGATTATTATAATCTCCGAAACATCCAGGCAGATACAGATATGCGTCAATCGATTTCAAAAGGCCCGGGCAAAAAAGAAGAGAAATAAATGGATAACATTTTTAACATACTCCTAATTTTATTCATCGTATATGCTCTTCTTTCTCCTTTCTTAAAGAAGAAAAAGCAGCAGCAAGTTCCGAAGAGACAGGAACCGCATAGTGAAGAATTCGGGGAAGCAACCGTCTCGCAAGAATCGCAGCCTTCACAGGACATGTTAGCTGAGATTGAAGATTTGCTTGGCATAAAAAGAGAAAGGGAAACTCTCCCTGATGTAAAACCCTATGAGATGGAAATAGCAGTTGATAAGACATCAGATTACCAATCAAGTGAGCAGTTTCAATTTAAAACTAAAGAACAGAAGGTTGACAGTTTTAAGTTTAAATCTCCTACGATTGATCACTTTGACACTCGTCAAAAAATCAAAGCAGATTTTTCTCAGCCGATGCTCGATCTTTATGATTATGGAAAATCCGCCCTGCCACAAGATAGCTATGTCGTGGCAGGTAAATACACAGAAGAAGAGCAAGTTGAAAAAGAATTCGATCTTTCTTTCGAAGGTTATGGTGGACTTCAAAAAGGGATAATCTTAAAAGAAATTCTCGATAAGCCCCGTGTATTTCGAAAACCCAGTCGATGGTAAAAAAATACTCTCTAAAAAGAGTTAACAGAATTGGAGTCGATGAAAAGCAGAAACCGATTGAGCCAATATTCAAGCTCGATTATAAAAATCTGCTGAATACAGCTCAATATGAAGCTGTAATGACAACTGAAGGTCCCGTGCTCGTTATCGCCGGTGCTGGTACCGGAAAAACTCGGACTCTGGTTTATCGTGTTGCAAGATTAATTGAATCGGGAGTTAATCCCGGTTCAATTTTACTTTTAACCTTTACTCGAAAAGCGTCTCAGGAGATGTTGAGACGGGCATCGGAACTAATTGACGCAAGATGCGAGAAAGTATCTGGTGGTACGTTTCATTCATTTGCGAATCTAATTCTCCGCAAGTTTTCTAATAAAATCGGACTGAATTCTAATTTTACGATTCTCGATCAATCGGATAGTGAAGATGTAATTAATCTCGTTCGAGGGAATTTAGGATTCGATAAAAACAAAAAAAGATTTCCAAAAAAGCAGACACTTGAAGATATTTTTAGTCTTGCTGTAAATCGACAGAAACCTATCGAAGAAATTGTCGATGAAGATTATCATCACTTTATCGATTCGCTCAGTGAAATTCTAAGGATATTCAAGGAGTACACAGAATTCAAAAAACGAAATTCAATGCTCGACTATGATGACCTCCTGCTGACTCTTAAAAAACTGCTTGTGGAGAATGAAGATTTCAGAAAATATATCCATCGAACTTACAAATACATAATGGTAGATGAATTTCAGGACACAAATAAATTGCAAGCAGACATTGTTGCTTTGCTTGGTGGTTCTTCACGAAATATTATGGTTGTCGGCGATGATTCTCAAAGTATTTATTCATTCCGCGGTGCGAATTTTAAGAACATCATAGACTTTCCGAATCAATTCAAAGATGCCAAGCTCATTACGATAGAAGAAAACTACCGCAGCACACAGGCAATTCTAAATTTCACGAATGAAATAATCGCTCACGCAAAGGAAAAATTTCCGAAAGTTTTATTCACAAAAAATTCTTTTGGCGATCTTCCTTACTTAGTTTCAGCGGATAGTGATAATCTTCAATCAAAATTTATTGTTGAGAAAATTCTCGAATTGCGTGAAGAAGGAATCGATCTAAAAGAGATGTCAGTATTATTTCGTTCGGGATATCTTTCATTCGATTTGGAGATTGAACTGAACAAAGCAGGAATACCATTTAAGAAATTCGGCGGAATGAAATTCATCGAAACGGCGCATGTAAAAGATGTGATGAGTCTGTTACGGATCATAAATAATCCAACGGACAAGATAAGCTGGTTCAGAGTCTTGCAGCTTTTAGCCGGCATTGGACCGAAAAAGGCAAGAGATATTATTGATGACATTGACCGGACATCAAGCGTCAAATTAGATTTTCAAAAATTTATTCGAGATAAAAATTATCCTGAAAATGTTGGAAGTCTTTTCGATACTTTGTCTAAATCATCAAAAGCATCTCTCTCCCCTTCAGATAAATTGAACATCTTGCTCCCCTATTACGAACCTCTATTAAGAGAAAAATACGATGATTTTCACAAACGGTTGAAGGATTTGGAAATTTTCCAAATGATAAGCGAAAATTATCGATCGTTAAATTCTTTTTTAGATGATCTTGCACTCGAGCCGCCAAGCTCAAGCATCTACGATATTGCTGCATCCGGCAATGAGGAGGAATTTTTAACGTTAAGTACGATTCATTCCGCAAAAGGATTAGAATGGAATTCGGTTTTTGTGATAAGTGTCGTGGAAGGATTTTTTCCAAGTTCACGTTCAGCGGAATCGTTCGATGATATTGAAGAAGAACGACGCTTGATGTATGTTGCATGCACAAGAGCGAAACGAAATCTTTTTATCACATATCCTATGACGTTATTTGAAAGAGGGAATGGATTAGTATTTACTAAAGTCTCTCGCTTTTTATCACCAATCAATAATGAATATTTTGACGAATGGGTACTAAATGAAGAATAACATTTTTTCACTTGTCGTTTTATTTGTAATCACAATAATAACATTGAGTATTTTTATGGGTTGCCCCGGAGCTAAACGCGACGAACTTGAATTTCTTCGCAGCGAAGTTGATTCATTGCGAACAGATATTAAAGATTTCATTGTTGAGTCCAACCGACTTGAATTCGATAACTACGTTTATGGGAGCAAGCTGAATCTCAACAATCTCTACAAGAAATCACCTCATTTATTTACAATCGAAAACATAAACACTCTGAATGCTCTTCTTAAACTCGAACAAAGACCTGAACGGGTAGACAGGCTTGAGCGATTGAAAGTCCATGTTTATTCTGAAATCGTTAAGAAAGCGACTTCAAAGCTATCCGACAAAATTGAAAATCAGATGAGCAGCGGATTAGTTCACACTGACCGCGGTGCAATTCCTTTTTACAACATGCGAAGCCTGATAGCAAATGAACTAAGTCAGCCGAAGAGAGAGAAACTATTTAAATCGATGAATTCGATCTATAAAGAATTGAATTCAGATTACCGCCGATTATTCCAAATAAGAAATAAAATCATTTTGGATTCTCTTGGATTCAAATCATTCAATCAGTTTGGTGCAATGATACGAAGCGAGAATTTTAATAAATTCTCGAAGAGCATCGAAGGATTTATCAATTCTACGCACGATCTTTATTTTGTTCTTCTTGACGATATTTTAAGAGCACACAAACTCAGCCGTGATAATTTTTACCGTTATGATGTTTATCGTATTCTGCGTAACGATAAGTTTGATAAAAGTTTTCCGAAGGACAGCTTGATCTCTGTTTGGAAAAGTTCTTTATCTGCAATGGGTTTTGAGATCGACAGTATGAGAAACATTGTGCTCGATATGGAAAATCGTCCCACAAAGAATCCGCGAGCTGCATGTTTTACGATTGAAGTCCCGACCGATATCCGCATAAGCATAAAACCTATCGGTGGATTTGACGATTATGCTGCATTGTTCCATGAGACAGGACACGCATTACATTATGCGCTGACAACAGAAGAATTCATGGAATTTCAATATTTGGGGAATTACACTTCTTCAGAGACTTATTCATTCTTATTCGAACATTTATTAGATGAACCGGGCTGGTTGAAGAATTTTTTAGGCATGAAAGATGTGGATATTAAATCGTTCATTAAGTTCAGAACTTTTCAACGGCTATACATGGCACGTAGGTACTGCGCCAAATTTTTATACGAGTATCAGCTTATTGATTCGATCAATATTGCCGCGAATAAATATTCAGAGATACTAAGCACGGCTTTGGGTTATAAACCACATCCGTCAGATAAAAATTTCTATCTCGATGATGTTGACGATTTCTTTTACACCGTCGATTACTTAAGGGCATGGTTCATCGAAGCGATGTTCAAAACTAAATTGCGTGAGCTGTTCGGAAACGATTGGTTCGCGAATAAATCATTAGCCGAATATCTGCAGGATTATTTTGCAGCTGGACAACGATTTTACATTGATAAATTTGTGCAGAAGATCGGATTCATTGATCTTGATCCGAAATTCCTTGCTAACGAGGTAAACTCAATGCGGGATTTCGCAAGAAGAAGAAACTAAGCGCATATTTTCAAGCATATCCCGATACACCGGATAACATCTGATGAATCGAGACAAGTGTTTTATTCAATCACTAGTTGAATATCTTAAACAACTTTATGTCCATAATATCTAACCAAAGATATTTGTCCGAAGGACTCCTATGGAGAATTTTTTTGTAGAGTCCCGACAAGTCTGGATTAGAAATGACATATCTCGGCATGCGGATGGATACTAAAGATATGTCATTTCTCATAGATTCGCTCAATATCATCTGAGCGAAGCTCCCCCGCCTGCCTACTCTGGTTGAATTTGGCGGGCTCTACAAAATTTTAATATATAGAGATTTTCTCTATGAATTATTTGATAAAAAATCTACACACTTTATTTATTTATGGTTTAAAGAAATTTAATATATTTGCATTAAACTATAATAATGACACCATAATCGGTAAGTCATATTAACTAATCACATAAACAAAAAGAGAGGTAATCATGAAACCTTCCATTTCAAATCCATTTTTCTATTTTTTCACCATATTAACTTTAACACTTTGCCTGTCAAATCATTCTTTTGCACAAAAGGATATTGGCGAAATAGGAGTTATTTACTCAAAAGCTGAAGCGGATCAGTTATATGGTCCAGTATTAATTTCAAAATCTATCGATACTAAAATATTATCGAATGTGCTTCAAAAGATAACGTCATACGTAATGTTCGGATTCAAAAACAATAATTTCGTTATTACAAATGAATATCGTCAGGTGATTCTATCGAATGGAATAAGCATTACGGATAACGACGTCCTCTCGTTTTATAGTAAAAGCAAAGTTCAAGAACTCTTAAATTTGGGAAAAGATAATACGACTTTTATTGAACAAAGAAGTGAGAAGCTTACAATAACTAATGGTGCTTATACATTGGAGTTTAGTGTAATGTGCCCCCCAACCTGTCTTTGATAAAGTAAATTCTTTTGTTAAATGAAACCATTAAATGAGATCTTACAACTAGTCTACATTTTCATATGGTTTCTTCCCCCGTTTAGACAATATGGAGGAAGATTCTTTTATTTCTTTTTAATATTAGCATTTTCCCAAGGGTTTGGACTTCTTTACTTTACAATTTTTCAACACAATCCTTGGTTTATTTATATTCTATTTTCTTTTCTATTATTCTGTTCTCTTCAAGAGTGGAAAACTCTTAAAAAATATTGGTATATTTTTTCCACTCTATTTTTTATCCTAATATTAATCCAATTATTTGGAAAGAATAAAACTATCGATGAGTTTATCTTTATTATTATGCATCTGATTATTCTACTGAGGATTTTACAATTATTTATCCTAGAAATTGTAAACACAAAGGTCTTCAGTCTCTTTCTTTGTGCAATGGTTTTTTATGAAATAATAATTTTAACAAAATACTTAAACTATATAACCGGTTTTACCGATGCGTATACTTATTTTTTCATTACTTCAACTTTCGAGGTCATCCTCGGACTCTTCTTCAGCATATTTAGAGCAGATAACCGCAGAATCGTTTTTCAGCTTAAGTAATCCTTTAATTCTGTCGTTTCTTCTTCTCTTAATAATCTTATCTATTACTTTCATATTTTATAGATATGTGATTATTCCTATGCGTGTCCGCTTTATACACGAGAAAGAAAGTGAATTGTTGAAGCATTCGCGACTGATGTCATTATTTGCTGAGCTTGATCCAGATCCGGTTTTCAGATTCGATCTGGACGGAAATATAATTTTATCTAATCAAGCGGGACTAAAGCTGAGCGGTTCCGATTACATAATTGGTAAAAATATTACTTCACTAATTCCGGAATTGAAGGAAGTCGACTTACCCGCTCTAATTAAAGAAGGAAAATTATTTACCACAACGACTTCATTTGGAGAAAAATATTTTCAATTCACACTGCGAGGAACTCCCGAACTTTCTATTGGTCAAATGTTCGGCAGTGACGTAACGGAATTAAAATTAACCGAGCAAAAATTGAGCAAAGCCCTTAAGGAAGCTCAAGCATCCGAACAGATGAAATCCAATTTCCTTGCACAAATGTCGCATGAAATAAGAACACCTTTGAACTCAATAATTGGCTACAATGATTTAATAAAAGACGTATTCGGAACTCAAATTCCGGATAATTTGAAATTTGCTTTCTTAGCCGTTGAAAACAGCAGCAAAAGACTTTACATGACGATCGATAAATTATTAATTGCATCCCAGCTTCACACTGGAAAGTACGATGTCCATTTAGCTCAAATTGATTTGCATACTTTGCTTAAAAAAATCTGTCTTGATTTTTCTTCTTTTGCGGAGGAAAAAGGAATTCAGCTAAAACTCGATTGCAAAACAGACGATACATTAATATTTGCCGATCAGTATTCAATCCATCATGTTTTCCAAAATCTTATAGAGAACGGTTTGAAGTACACTGAAAAAGGTAGTGTCGAAATATCAATTTGGAAAAATGCATCTAACAATATATGCGTTGACGTAAAAGATACCGGCATAGGTATTTCAAAAGATTATCTAAATGAAATATTTAGTCCTTTTTCTCAGGAAGAAAGCGGCTATGGAAGATCTTATGAAGGAACGGGCTTAGGATTAACTCTCACTAAGAAATTCGTCGAGTTGAATAATGGTCAAATTCATGTAACGAGTGAAAAAAATATCGGGTCAACTTTTACAATAATCTTCAAGAAGTAAATAATAAAGGAAGAACCCATGAGTAACGACAAATCAAACAAAAAATACAAACTCTTGATAATTGAGGACGATTTTTTAAATCAAAAATTATTTGAAGCATCTCTCTCGAAAAACTTTGATGTAAAGATCTGCAACTCCGCTAAATCATTTTATCAACTTCTTGATCAAGAAAAGTTCGATATCTTTTTAGTCGATATTTCAATAAACGGAAAGAAGAATGGCTTGGACCTTATTCGTGAACTCCGACAAACAAAGGAGTATCGGAATGTTGGCATTGCATGTTTATCGGCTCATGTGTTTCAGATTGATAGAATAAACGCATTGAAGGCGGGAGCTGATATATTTCTAACC
>JAHJVF010000074.1 GCA_018828505.1 Bacteroidota bacterium
CCACCTCTTACTTCATTTCGCTCCTTGGTTTTGTGAGTTCCTTGCCGTTGATTGGCATTATAAAGTTTCACAGCTAAATAAATAGAGTGATCATGCGGAACGATTTCAAATATTTCCGGATTTAGCTCAACTTGCTTTCCGGTCTTAGTTCCATCTATTTTATAAACTTCGATTTTCATAATTATTTCTTAATCAATTTCACATAACCATTGATGTGACCCGGAATTGCACCTTTCAAGTAAATTAGGTTAGCTTCTTTCTCCACTTTGATAATCTTAAGATTTCGAATAGTAAGATTATCTCCACCCATTCTTCCAGCCATTTTTTGACCTTTGAAAACACGACTAGGATAAGAGCTTGAACCAATTGAACCGGGAGCTCTTTGTCTATCACTTTGTCCGTGCGTTTTTGCTCCACCACTGAATCCATGTCTTTTAACTACACCTTGAAATCCCTTACCTTTAGTTACACCTTGAATATCAATTCTGTCGCCTTCTTGAAAAATATCTACACCTAATTCTGAACCTGCATTCAAATCTTTTATCTCATAGTTACGGAACTCAGTAAGGAATTTCTTTGGTGCAATTTTAGCTTTATCAAAATGTCCTTTGAGCGGTTTATTAACGCTCTTTAATCTTTTATCATCAAAGCTAAGCTGAACTGCATCGTATCCATCTTTATCTTTGGTCTTAATTTGAGCTACAAAACAAGGACCTGCTTCAATAATGGAAACAGGAATAATATTTCCACTTGTATCAAAAATTCTTGTCATTCCTGTTTTTTTACCTAAAAGGCCAATCATTATTTTCTCCAACTATACTTTAATCTCGATATCAACACCAGCGGGGATATCTAATTTCATTAGTGAATCAACTGTTTTATTATTTGAATTCAAAATATCAATGAGCCTTTTATGTGAACGAATTTCAAACTGTTCACGCGCTTTCTTATCAACATGAGGTGACGTTAAAACCGTATAGAGAGTTCTTTTTGTCGGCAAAGGGATTGGGCCTGACACAATTGCGCCAGTGCTGCGAACTGTCTTAATAATCTTCTCAGCAGATTTATCAATCAAATTATGATCATAAGATTTAAGTTTTATTCGAATCTTTTGGCTTGTCACGTCTTAGAATCTCCTATTGGATAAAATTTCAACTCGATAATATTATTCATGAATTTTTGTAACTACTCCAGCACCAACTGTTCTACCACCTTCACGAATAGCAAATCGTAATCCATCTTCCATCGCAATTTCTGAAATCAATTCAACTCTCATTTTCACATTATCACCGGGCATAACCATTTCGATTCCTTCGGGTAAATAAGCAATTCCGGTTACGTCAGTTGTTCTGAAATAAAATTGCGGTCTATAACCAGTGAAGAATGGGGTATGACGTCCACCTTCCTCTTTTGAAAGGATATAAACTTCACAATCAAATTTTGTGTGCGGAGTGATACTTCCAGGTTTTGCGATAACCATTCCTCTTTCCAAATCATCTTTTCCAACACCACGCAACAACAATCCAGCATTATCACCGGCAATAGCATAATCTAATTCTTTTCTGAACATTTCTATTCCTGTGATGACGGTCTTTTTATGTGCACCAAGACCAACGACTTCAACTTCATCACCTACTTTGATTTGTCCTCTTTCAACTCTACCAGTACCCACTGTACCTCTACCGGTGATACTAAATACGTCTTCAACCGGCATTAAAAATGGTTTATCAGCGTCACGTTGTGGAACAGGAATATAACTATCAACAGCGTCTAATAAATCATAAATACATTTAAAGTCCGGATCGTCCAGAGAGGCGCTAGGCAGGATAGCTTTTTCCATTGCTTTCAGAGCGCTTCCTCTAATGATAGGAATATCATCGCCAGGGAATTCGTATTTGGTGAGAAGTTCTCTTAATTCCATTTCAACTAAATCAAGCAATTCCGGATCATCGACTGCGTCAACTTTATTCATAAATACAACAATTTTAGGTACACCAACTTGGCGTGCTAAAAGAATGTGCTCCCTTGTTTGAGGCATTGGACCATCAGTTGCAGCAACAACTAAAATAGCACCATCCATCTGAGCGGCACCTGTGATCATGTTCTTTATATAGTCAGCGTGTCCAGGGCAGTCAACATGAGCATAGTGTCTATTAGCAGTTGAATATTCCACGTGAGCTGTGGCGATCGTGATTCCACGTGCTTTTTCTTCAGGTGCGTTATCAATGCTATCAAATGTTCTAACCGCAGATAATCCTTTCTTAGAGAGAACCATCGTCATTGCGGCTGTTAAAGTAGTTTTGCCATGGTCAACGTGGCCAATTGTTCCCACATTAACGTGAGGCTTACTTCTATCAAATTTTTCCTTTGCCATTTTATTCTCCTTTTTTATTAATAAGCTTTAAACTTAAACTAAAACTCCTTTACCAATAGTTTTTTCAACGATCTGATCAGAAATGCTTTTTGGTGTTTCCTGATAATGCGAAAACTGCATAGTGTAGATTGCTCTGCCTTGAGTCATTGAACGCAGAATTGTTGAGTATCCAAACATTTCTGAAAGAGGAACAATAGCTTTGATAACTTGTGCATCTTTCCTTGCACTGAATCCTTCTATCTTTCCTCTGCGCGAATTAAGATCGCCCATCACATCACCTAAATATTCTTCCGGTGAGATAACTTCGACACCCATATATGGTTCAAGCAAGACGGGAGAAGCTTTTTTAGCTCCATCTTTGAAACCCATAGAACCTGCAACTCTGAATGATATTTCATCAGAGTCAACTTCGTGATATGATCCGTCAATTAACGTAACTTTCACATCAACAACCGGAAATCCTGCAATAACTCCATTCCTCATTGCATCTTGCACACCTGCAGAGACTGCAGGAATATATTCTTTTGGAACAGCGCCGCCAACAATTTTATTAACGAACTCGAATCCTTTCCCTTTTTCATTGGGTTCAATATCAAGCCACACATGACCGAACTTACCGCGCCCACCACTTTGGCGTACAAATTTTCCTTCTACCTGAACTTTTTGTGTGATAGTTTCTCTGTAAGCTACTTGAGGCCTGCCGACATTCGCTTCAACTTTAAACTCTCGCTTCATTCTTTCAACAATAATCTCGAGGTGAAGTTCACCCATACCACTGATCAAAGTTTGACCTGTTTCTTCATTGGAAGTAATTTTAAAAGTTGGATCTTCATCAGCAAGTTTATTGAGCGCTTCGGATAGTTTATCCTGATCAACTTTAGTTTTTGGCTCGATTGCAATCTGAATAACCGGCGCTGGAAACTCCATTTTTTCTAAAATAATTGGGTCCGATTCGTCACACAAAGTATCTCCGGTTTTTGTATGCTTTAAACCAACCGCAGCGGCAATATCTCCGGATGTAACAGAATCAATATCGGTTCGATGATTAGCATGCATCTGCAATAATCTACCGAATCTTTCCTTTTTATCTTTAGATGAATTCAAAACGTATGAGCCGGCATCTGCCTTACCTGAATAAACACGGAAGAAAGTTAACTTTCCAACATAAGGATCTGTCATGATTTTAAAAGCCAATGCTGTAAATTTATCCTTATCACTCGCTTTTCGAATTACCGTATCTGATAAATTAACATGATGGCCGATAATATCAGCTAAATCTGCTGGTGATGGGAAATAATCAACGACAGCATCAAGAAGTTTCTGTACCCCTTTGTTCTTAAAAGCAGAACCACAAAGCACTGGAATAATTTTTACCTCCATTGTTGCTCTTCTTAAAACAGCTTTTATTTCGTCTTCGCTTATCGTTTTACCATCTAAATATTTTTCAAGAAGTGTATCGTCAATTTCAGATACTGCTTCAAGCATTTTGGTCCGATATTCTTTAGCATGATCGAGTAAATCTTTTGGGATCTCAAAATCTGTGAATTCGGAGCCAAGCGGATCTTCATTATACATTCGTGCTTGCATAGTAATCAAATCGATCACTCCGCTGAACAATTCACCATCACCAATCGGCAACTGAATGGGGACGACATTTGCACCTAATCTATCCTTCATCATCTGGATAACATTGTAGAAATCAGCTCCTACACGATCCATTTTGTTCACAAATGCAATTCTCGGTATATTAAATTTGTCAGCTTGTCTCCAAACTGTTTCTGATTGAGGCTCTACTCCACCTACCGCACAAAATAAAGCGAGAGCTCCATCGAGTACTCTTAAGGATCGTTCTACTTCAACAGTGAAATCAACATGTCCCGGAGTATCAATGATATTGATTCTGTGATTTTGCCATTCACATGTAGTAGCAGCGCTTGTAATAGTAATTCCCCTCTCTCTCTCCTGCTCCATGAAATCCATTGTCGCTGCACCATCATGTACCTCTCCCATTCTGTGGAGTCTTCCTGTATAAAACAGAATTCGTTCGGTAGTTGTGGTTTTACCAGCGTCAATATGCGCCATAATCCCAATGTTTCTTATCTTTGATATGTCAATTCGTTTACTCATCTATATTCTAATTAAATCACCATTTGAAATGAGCAAAAGCTTTATTTGCTTCCGCCATCCGGTGAGTATCATCCTTTTTCTTAATCGTTGAACCTTCGCCATTTGAAGCAGCAATTATTTCCGACGCAAGTTTGTTTGCAAAAGATTTATCTTTTCTATCACGTGCATAATTGAGCAGCCACCGCATTGCAAGGGCTATTCGTCTTGAAGGTCTGACTTCAGTCGGTACCTGGTATGTTGCACCACCGACTCTGCGGCTTCTAACTTCGATCATTGGTTGTGCGTTAGATAAAGCTTTGTTAAAGACATCCATCGCTGGCTTTTGCGTCTTTTCACTAATTATATCAAATGCATCATAAACTAAACGCCGGGAAGTATTCTTCTTCCCACTCTCCATAATTCCATTTATCAATCGAGTGACTAGTACGTCGCTATACTTTGGATCTGGAATTAGTCTTTTCTTTTCTGCTCTTCTTTTTCGCATAATTTAATCTATTTACTTGCTGTTTTAGCTTTTTTAGTACCGTATTTGGATCTACCTTGTTTTCGATCGGTAACACCTGCTGTATCAAGCGTCCCTCTGATAATATGATATCGAACACCTGGCAAATCTTTAACTCTTCCACCTCGGATCAAAACAATAGAGTGCTCCTGTAAATTGTGACCTTCGCCAGGTATATAAGCACTAACCTCTATTTGATTAGTTAATCTTACTCTAGCGACCTTTCTCAAAGCCGAATTCGGTTTCTTAGGAGTTGTCGTATAAACTCTTGTACATACACCACGCTTTTGCGGACAACTCTGCAATGCGGGTGCTTTATTTTTACTTGTAACCTTTACTCTATTTTTTCTTACTAGTTGATTGATCGTCGGCAAATTTATTCTCCGTTTATTGAAAAATTAGCTTCGCAATATATTATTTTTAAAAAATATAGTCAATATGCTAATCGATTATTGTTTCACTTTTTCTTCTTCCAATGCTGCTTCTCTCTCAGCTTGTGAAGTTGTCATCATTAGAATGTTCTTGTATTTCTTTAGTCCGGTTCCTGCTGGTATTCTATGACCAACAATTACATTTTCTTTTAACCCTAATAAGTAATCCACTTTCGCTTCGGTAGCAGCATCAGTTAATACCTTTGTGGTTTCCTGGAACGAAGCTGCTGAAATAAAACTTTCTGTAGACAATGCTGCTTGTGTAATACCAAGCAAAATATTATCCGAAGTTGCTGGTTGTGCATCTCTAAATTCAACAAGTTTCTTTGAGCGTTTCTTAAGATCGATGTTAGTATCCTTAACTTTGCCTCTCTCGATTAACTGCCCAAGTTTGTATCTAGAATCGCCTTTTTCGTTAATGGCGACTGATTGTCTAATTCTCTCATTTCCTTCATTGAATACATACCAATCAATGTTATCACCTTCTAAGAATCGAGTATCGCCTGGGTCGAGAACGCGAACTTTTTGAAGCATTTGCTTTACAATAGTCTCGATGTGCTTATCGTTTATTTTTACACCTTGCAAACGATAAACTTCTTGGATTTCATTAACAAGATATTCCTGTACTGCACTAATTCCTTTGATCTTTAAAATATCATGCGGATTTAGAGCACCATCTGTAAGTTTGTCTCCTGCACGCACTTCGTCATTGTTTTGAACTAATAGATGCTTACCAATCGGAATGTTATACTTTTTAACTTCGATCCCATCCTTTGATGTTACCATGACTTCACGGGATCCTTTTTTATGAGCTCCGAATGAAATGATTCCATCGATTTCCGAAATGACAGCTGGATCTTGTGGGTTGCGCGATTCGAACAATTCAGTTACCCTTGGTAAACCTCCGGTGATGTCACGGGTTTTACCGATATCACGCGGGATCTTAGCAATGACGGTACCTGCAATAATTTCTTCACCTTCGCGAACTATGATATGGGCTTTATTCGGAAGAATAAATGAAGCAAGCTTTTGATTCTTATTATTGACAATATTAACTGTGGGAATCAATGTTTTATCGCGTGATTCAATAACTACCTGCTGAATATGGCCAGTTTGTTCGTCACTTTCATGCCGAAAAGTTACATTCTCTACTAAATCAGAAAATAAAATTGTTCCATTAGAATCAGCAATAATTACTGCATTATAAGGATCGTGATTATATAAGATACCGTTCTTTTCTATCTTCTGATTATCATCAACAACGACTTCGGCACCATAAGGCACTTCATATTTTCTTAAGATTCGACCGTCAGGATCAACAATATGTATAAATGCATTTCTGCCAAGAGTAATCTTAATATTTTCTCCAAGTTCATTTGAACGTTCCACATATTTTATATTTTCGAACCTAATCTTTCCATCAAATCTTGTAGTAACCTGAGAAGTTGCAACTATTCTACTTGCAGCTCCACCAATGTGGAAGGTTCTTAGGGTTAGCTGTGTACCAGGTTCACCAATTGATTGAGCGGCGATAATTCCAACTGCTTCGCCTATGTTCACCAATTTACCAGTTGTGAGATTTCTTCCGTAACATTTTGCACATACTCCACGTTCAGAATCACAAGTTAATACTGTACGAATTGAAACTGATTCAATTGTTGTTTCACCAATCTTATCGGCGATCTCTTCATTAATCAACTCTCCAGATTCACAAAGCAGCTCATCACTGAGCGGATCGTAAATATCCATCACAGATGTTCTACCAAGAATTCTCTCAGAAAGTGGTTCACGTACTTCTTCTCCATCTTTTAATGCAGTAATATCAATTCCTCTAATCGTACCACAATCAGTCGAAGTAATAACAACATCTTGAGCAACATCTACTAATCTTCTGGTAAGGTAACCGGCATCTGCGGTTTTTAACGCGGTATCAGCAAGACCTTTTCTTGCACCGTGAGTAGAGATGAAGTACTCAAGTACGGATAATCCTTCTTTGAAGTTTGCGATGATCGGGCTTTCGATAATTTCACCGGCTTGACCTGTCAAACTTTTCTGCGGTTTGGCCATAAGTCCACGCATACCAGCGAGCTGACGAACCTGTTCCTTTGAACCACGAGCACCGGAATCTATCATCATCCATATAGGATTAAAACCTTGGTGAGATTTCTTTAAGTGATCCATTAGAGAATCGGCAACATTGTTAGTAGTGTGGGTCCAGATATCGATTATCTTATTATATCGTTCACCTTCCGAAATGAACCCTTCCTGCCATTGATTCATAACTTTCAAAACTTCTTTCAGAGATTTGTTAACAAATTCAGATTTCTCAGCCGGAATTAACATATCATCAACATTTACAGAAAGACCGCCTAAAGTTGAATATCGAAAACCTAAATCTTTTAAATCATCGAGAAACTTAGCGGTTCCAACATTGCCAATTTGTCTGAACATTTTTCCGATGAAAGTACCAAAAGTCTTTTTCACGAGAAGTTCATTCACAAATCCAACCTCTTTTGGAACGATTTGATTGAAGACAACCCGGCCAACTGAAGTCTCAATCATTTCACCCTCGACGCGAACTTTGATTTTGGCATGAAGTCCAACTTTTTTATTCTCAAGTGCGATCAGAATTTCTTCAGGTGAACTGAAAACTTTCCCTTCTCCTAAATCACCTTCTTTAATCTTTGTCAGATAGTAACATCCAAGAACGATATCCTGCGTCGGAATTACAATTGGATTTCCATTCTGAGGGGATAAAATGTTCTGGCTTGAGAGGAGTAGTAATGAACATTCAAGCTGCGATTCAGGTGAAAGCGGTACGTGAACAGCCATCTGGTCGCCATCGAAATCGGCATTGAATGCTGTACAAACCATCGGATGAATCTCGATTGCTTTGCCAGTTACTAAGATTGGTTGGAATGCTTGAATCCCTAATCTGTGAAGAGTTGGAGCTCGATTCAACATAACCGGATGAGCGTCAACAATCCTTTCGAGAATTTCCCATACGGTTGGATCTTTTCTATCGATAACTTTTCGAGCACTCTTTACTGTTTTGTTGTATCCTCTCTCAATCAGTTTTCTAATTACAAAAGGTTTGTATAGCTCAAGAGCCATTTCGCGGTTCAATCCACATTGGTGTAACTTCAGTTCCGGATTTACAACGATGACAGACCTTCCAGAATAATCAACTCTTTTACCAAGTAGATTTTGTCTGAATCTTCCCTGTTTTCCTTTGAGAATGTCTGAAAGTGATTTTAATGCACGATTTGAATCGCTCCTGATTGTATTTGTTCTGCGCGAATTATCGAAAAGCGCATCAACCGCTTCTTGAAGCATTCGTTTTTCATTTCTTAGAATAACTTCCGGCGCCTTAATGTCGAGTAATCTTTTCAACCGATTGTTACGAATGATCACTCTTCTATAAAGATCATTTAAATCACTTGTAGCAAATCTTCCACCTTCAAGTGGAACAAGAGGGCGGAGTTCAGGCGGGATTATTGGTACAACATCTACAACCATCCATTGAGGACGATTTTCTGTTCCACCTTCTTTCGTTCTAAATGCATCGACTATTTTTAATCTCTTTAATAGGTCAGCTTTCTTCTGTTGAGAAGTTTCTTCTTTTAATTGAGCTCTTAATTCAACTGAGAGAATGTCAGGATCGATCTTTGTGAGCAAAGCTTTAATGGCTTCACCACCAATCTTTGCTACAAATTTTCTCGGATCGTCATCATCTAATTTTTCATTATCTGATGGAAGCGAAGCAAGTACTTCAAAAAACTGTTCTTCGGTTAAAAGATCTTTTTCTTTTAAGCCTGTCGGACCGGGATTTACGACCGCATAGGTTTCATAATAAATTATTTTTTCAAGTTCTTTGGTTGTATAACCGAGCATATTACCAATTTTACTTGGTAAAGATCGGAAGAACCAAATGTGTACAACCGGAACTGCAAGAGAGATGTGGCCCATTCGTTCACGTCTAACAGATTTTTGAGTAACTTCAACTCCGCAGCGATCACAAATAATTCCTTTATATCGAATTCTTTTGTACTTACCGCAATGACATTCCCAATCTCGAGTTGGCCCGAATATTTTCTCGCAGAATAATCCGTCCTTCTCAGGACGAAAAGATCGATAATTAATAGTTTCAGGTTTGGTTACTCCGCCATACGATCTTTTCAAAATTGCATCGGGGCTTGCCAAACTGATCTTAATCTTTGAGATATTTCTACTTGTATAATCTTGTGCTTTTATTGCCATGGTTTAAACTCTTCTCTTTTTCTTGAAAGATTTATTCATGTTCAACGGAAAATTCTAAACAGAGACCCAGAAGCTCTCTTGTGAGAACATTAAATGATTCAGGAATACTTGCTTCAGTCAGATTTTCACCTTTAACTATTGCCTCATATACTTTTGCTCGTCCAATAACATCATCGCTTTTGACCGTAAGAATTTCCTGTAAAGTATTTGCAGCACCGTATGCTTCAAGCGCCCAAACTTCCATTTCACCGAATCTTTGACCGCCGAATTGGGCTTTACCACCGAGAGGCTGCTGCGTGATGAGCGAGTAAGGTCCGATAGAACGGGCATGAAGTTTATCATCAACCAGGTGAGAAAGTTTCATCATATAAATAACACCAACTGTTACCGGTCTATCAAAAGCTTCTCCAGATCGACCGTCATATAAAGTTGTGTTTGCACTCACACCTGCTTTATCAAGGTAACTCTGAATATCTTCCCATTTAGCTCCATCAAAAATTGGAGTTGCAAATTTTACTCCAAGCTTTTGTCCGACTAACCCGAGCGCACATTCATATAATTGACCTAAGTTCATTCTCGAAGGGACACCAAGCGGATTTAAAATTATATCCACCGGCCTGCCCTCAGGTGTATATGGCATATCTTCCGAAGGAACGACTTTGGCAATTACACCTTTGTTACCATGGCGCCCTGCCATTTTATCACCGACGGAAATTTTTCTCTTCTTAGCAACAAAGACTTTTGCTAATTGAACGATCCCTGGAGGCAGCTCATCGCCGGCTTGAATTTTTGCTTTCTGCCTCTTATGAATATCTTCAATTTCTTCAAGCTTGATTTTATAATTACCGTGCAATTTTTTGACGAGAGAATTTTTCTTCCTTCCACCCATCCAATCACTTGAGAAATCTAACTTATGAATATCTTCTCCAAGCGATTCGAAAATGCTTTGCTTAAGGCCAGTTCCACTTCTTATGGCGGTGCTTCCGTCTTTAAATTTAATCCCTAACGAATCCTCACCATCGCATATGGCACCAAGTCTTTCATTAAATTTATTTTTTAGCTCGAGAGTATTTCTTTTTAATTCTTTATCGAGATTCTCAAGAGCTTTTTTCTCTTCTTTCTTTCCTTCTAAATCTCGCTTTTTCCTGCTGAAAAGTTTAGTTGCAATTACCACGCCTTTCATTCCAGGATTTGCACGAAGCGAAGCATCTTTAACATCACCAGCTCTATCACCGAAAATCGCTTTTAATAATTTTTCTTCAGGTGTAGGATCGGTCTCCCCTTTTGGAGTAATTTTTCCGATCAATATATCATTCTCTTTAACTTCCACACCGACACGAACAATTCCATTCTCATCTAAATCTTTGGTTGCCTCTTCGCTTACGTTTGGAATTTCACGTGTGAGTTCTTCTTCACCCCGTTTTGTTTCACGAACTTGTAGTTCAAACTCTTCAATGTGAATTGAGGTGTAAACATCCTCGGTAACAAGTCGCTCATTAATAATAATTGCATCTTCAAAGTTATAGCCGCGCCAAGGCATGTAAGCAACGAGAACGTTCCTTCCGAGTGCCATTTCTCCACCCTCAGTTCCAAAACCATCAGCTAAAACTGAACCTTTCTCAAATTTATAATCTTCCTGAACAATCGGTTTTTGATTAAGACATGTATCCTGATTGGTTCTTTGGAATTTCGTTAGACCATACGAGACAATTCTATTTTCACTGAATGAAGTTAATTTTTCGTCTTCAGTCATATCATATTCAACTGTGATATGCTTTGAATCGCAGGATAATACAACACCGCTTGTTTCAGCGACTACCATTGCACGTGAATCTAAGGCAGCTTTATGTTCCATGCCTGTTCCAACAACAGGCGCTTCAGGAGAAAACAATGGAACAGCCTGGCGCTGCATATTGCTTCCCATGAGTGCTCTATTTGCATCATCATGTTCAAGAAATGGTATTAATGCGGCTGCAGGACTTACGATTTGGCTTGGTGCGACATCCATATAATCGATATTCGCCGGCTCTGCAACAGGAAAGTCACCTTTGAACCTGGACTTAACTCTTTCATTTACAAATCTATTCTTTTCATCTAAAATTGCATTCGCCTGAGCGATTGTTACTTCGTCCTCTTTCTCTGCAGTTAAATATTCCACTTCCAAAGTTGCATGATTCTTCATTACCTTTCGATATGGAGTCTCAATAAATCCAAACCTGTTAATTCTTGAGAATATACAGAGTGATGAGATAAGACCGATGTTTGGACCTTCAGGTGTTTCAATCGGACATAAACGCCCATAATGAGTGTAGTGAACGTCACGAACTTCAAATCCAGCTCTTTCGCGCGTAAGACCACCGGGTCCTAAAGCACTTAATCTTCTCTTGTGAGTTAATTCAGCAAGAGGATTTGTTTGATCTAAGAATTGTGATAATTGATTCGTTCCAAAAAATGCATTAACAACACTTGATATAGTTCTTGCGTTAACGAGATCTTGCGGAGCAAAATTTTCTGACTCTCGTAAATTCATTCTTTCTTTGATCGTTCGAGCGAGACGTGCAAACGCAACATTAAATTGTGTGGTGAGTTGTTCACCAACGGTACGGACTCTTCTATTTCCAAGATGATCAATATCATCAACCGAACGTTTCTGATCTTTAAGCTCGATCAGATATTTAATAATTGTATAAATATCTTCTTTAGTAAGGATAGTAACATCACCCGGTATATTCAATCCAAGTTTGCCATTCATTCTATGACGGCCAACTTCACCGAGATCATATCTTTTTGGATTAAAGAACAACTTATCAATCAATCCGCGGGCGGTTTCTAGATCCGGTGCTTCAGTTGAACGAAGTTGTTTGTAGATTGCTTCAAGAGCTTCGTCTCCGTTTCTTGAAATATCTTTTGCGAGAGTGTTGATGATGATGTGCCCATCGACAGGTTGATCATCTTTAATAAATTTAACTGATTTGATTCCAAGTTTTTTCGCTCTCTTGAGTGCTTCTTCGGTAAATTCGGTATCTTTAAATGCAAAAATTTCGCCTGTCGAAAAATCAACAAGATCACTTCCCAATTTTTTGCCAATGTAATTCTTAATCTCACTTTTATCTAAACCAACCTCATCGGCTAATTCAAATAGTTCAAGAATTTGTTCATCAGAAGAGAAGCCTAATGCTCGAAGCAAAGTTGTAGCAGGAAATTTTTTACGTCTATCGATGTAAACGTACATTACATTCTGAATATCAGTAGCGAATTCAACCCATGAACCTCTGAACGGAATAATTCGCGCAGTATAAATCATCGTACCATTCGGATGCCTGGATTCAGCGAAAGCAACTCCGGGTGAGCGATGCAGCTGACTTACAATTGTTCGTTCAGCACCGTTAATAATGAATGTTCCTTTATCGGTCATGTAGGGAAGATTACCGAGATAAACATCTTGTTGGATTGATTCGGTGAATTCTTGGGAATCAATATCTTTAATTGAAAGTCTGAGTTTAGCTTTCAAGGGACATGCGAAAGTCAGACCTCTTTCCTGACATTCACTAATTGAGAATCTCGGTTTTTCTAAAAAATATTCCACGAAATCTAATTTGTAATTCTCACGTGTATCTAAGATCGGAAAGTTCGCGAGAAAAACAGTTTGTAATCCTTTATTTTCCCTCTCATTAGCAGAAATACTGGCTTGCAAAAAATCCTCGAATGAACTTAGCTGTACCGCAAGTAAATCAGGAGCTTCAAGGACCGGTTTGATCTTTGAGAATGATATTCGTTCTGACAATTTAATTCTCCATTAACTTGTTTAAATATTGCATTTCATATAAAAGTAATAAAACGGAAAAATGATGAATAGAATTTTCAACTCATCACTTCCCGTTTTAATAAAATTTTTAACAAAAAAAGATTACTTAAGCTCGACTGACCCGCCAGCTTCTTCAATCTCTTTCTTTATCTTTTCAGCTTCATCTTTGCCGATGGCTTCTTTAACCGCTTTCGGTGCACCATCAACAAGGTCTTTGGCTTCTTTTAATCCTAAACCGGTGTGAGCTCTAACAACTTTGATGACATTGATTTTCTGAGCACCGGCACCTAATAACATAACAGTGAATTCAGTTTGTTCTTCCTGAGCTGGGGCTGCTGCACCAACTGCTGGGCCTGCTGCCATAACAACCGGAGCTGCTGCGGTAACACCAAATTCATCTTCTAATGCCTTCTTCAACTCTGCTGCTTCAAGTAATGTTAAAACTTTTATCTGTTCAACTAATCCGGCAATTTTTTCTGACATTTTCATCTCCTAAAATAAAATTTTTAATTTGATTCTTTTTTATTTGCGATCGCATCAATAACACCAACAAGATCACGCATGACAGCATTGATTGTTCCAACAATTCCGCTGATCGGTGATTGAAGACTTCCTAAAATACTTGCAATGATTTCTGGCTTTGTTTGTAAGGATGCAATCTCACCAAGTCTCGATCCTTCATAAAAGCTGCTTTCGATATAGCAAGCTTTAAGATCAAGCTTATTGAATTTTTCTTTATACTTTTTGATTATTTTCGCCGGAGCAACAGGATCATCAGAACTGATCGCTATGCTTGTCATTCCGACCAAATAATCTTTAAGCTTATCGAATTTTTTGGCTACATCAATTGCTCGCTTTGCCAATGTATTCTTAACAATTTTATACTCGACGTTCGATTTTCTGAATTCTCTGCGTAGTTGATTGACTTCTTCGACAGTGATTCCGGTATAATCGATCAAATATAAAGACGATGTATTTTCGAATTTTTCGGCGAAGGTTGCTATTATTTCAGCCTTCTCTGTTTTGTTCATAGTTTTTCCTGTCTGAACTTTACAATAGTTATCTTAATAGAAGCTATTTTATGAGTGCGTAATTTCCATTTTGCATTAGAGCGCCGCCATTTCGTTACGATCAATCTTTACACTTGAGCTCATCGTACTCGACATATATACGCTCTTAACATATTGACCCTTCGAAGACGAAGGTTTCAATTTAACAATCGTGCTTAAAAATGCTTTTATATTATCCTGAAGTTTAGTTTCCTCAAAAGAAGATTTTCCAATCGAAGCGTGAACAATGCCAGCCTTATCAACACGGAATTGAATTTTTCCGGCTTTAACTTCTTTCACAACTTTACCAACATCATTAGTGACTGTTCCACTCTTGGGATTAGGCATCAAACCACGAGTTCCAAGAATTTTTCCAAGCTTTCCAACTTCAGACATTACATCTGGAGTTGCTACAACTATATCAAAGTCAAACCAGCCTTCTTGAATTTTCTTTATCAAATCATCAAAACCAACATGATCGGCACCGGCTTCTCTTGCCTCTTCTTCTTTGGCACCTTTTGTCAAAACTAAAACTCTAACTTTCTTTCCTGTTCCATACGGTAGAACTACCGTACCTCTTACCATTTGATCAGAGTGACGCGGATCCACACCGAGTCTTACAGCAACATCGACTGATTCATCGAACTTACAATTGGAAAGGCTTTTTACTAAACTTACCGCTTCGTTAATTTTATAATC
>JAHJVF010000075.1 GCA_018828505.1 Bacteroidota bacterium
ATCAATTACAGAAGTTACGCATATTTGAAAAACTAATACCAAAATCCGAAATCCGAAACAAATTCAAAATACTAAATTCAAAAACCAATAATCAAACGTTGCGTTTTTTGTTAGTTTTTCCTGCCATATCATAGCATTGTCGTGGCGGGGATGTTTTGAGTTTTGAATTCGTTTAGTGCTTAGAAATTCGGATTTAGAATTTAAGCTATTTGCAGCGTTCTACATTATTTTGCGTAACTTCAGTCAATTATCTGTTTTTCGATTCACACTTAATTCATTGCGATTGCATAACAGAATTTCTAATTTTGTATAGAAATTATTGCCTATCTATGATAAACCATTTCAACAAATCAAATCTTTGGAGATAAAAGATGAAAATTAAAAAAGAGGATGCCCTTCAATACCATAGTTCCGGTCGAAAGGGCAAGATTGAGGTAATTCCGACTAAACCGTGTCAGACACAAAGAGATCTTTCTCTGGCATATACACCAGGTGTTGCTGAACCGTGTCGAGAAATAGCAAAGAACGATGAACTAGTATATGAATACACAGCAAAGGGAAATTTAGTCGCCGTTATTAGCAATGGCACTGCAGTTCTTGGTTTGGGAGATATTGGCCCGCATGCAGGCAAGCCTGTTATGGAGGGTAAAGGAGTTTTATTTAAAAAGTTTGCCGATGTGGACGTATTCGATATAGAAATTAAAACGAAAGATGTTCAGGAAGTTATCAAGTGTGTTCAATTGCTTGAACCGACTTTTGGTGGGATCAATCTTGAAGATATCAAAGCACCTGAATGCTTTTACATCGAGGAAGAGTTGAAGAGAACAATGAATATTCCTGTCTTCCATGATGATCAGCATGGAACGGCAATTATCAGTGCAGCCGCGCTTCTTAATGCTTGTGAATTAGTTGGGAAAAAATTAAGTGAAATAAAAGTTCTGTTTAACGGTGCTGGCGCTTCAGCTAATGCATGTGCTCATTTGTACGTCCTCCTTGGTGTGAAGAAAGAAAACATCATCATGTGCGATACAAAAGGAGTGATCTACAAAGGTCGCAAGGAGGGGATGAATGAATTCAAAGAAGTATATATGTCCGACACAAAAGCTCGCACATTATCAGAAGCTTTCGTTGGTGTGGATGTTTTTGTCGGACTATCTGTCGGAAATTGCGTAACTAAAGAAATGGTTCAGTCAATGGCAAAAGATCCGATTGTCATGGCGATGTCAAATCCCGATCCGGAGATTACCTATGAAGATGCAATTGCTGCTCGTAAAGATATAATCATGGCAACCGGACGTTCAGATTATCCAAATCAAGTAAATAATGTTCTTGGCTTTCCATTTATCTTTCGAGGTGCACTTGATGTTCGAGCATCAGCAATTAATGATGAAATGAAATTGGCTGCTTCCCATGCTTTATCGAAGCTTGCGAAAGAAGAAGTGCCGGAATCGGTTGTAAGAGCTTACGGAGGTGAACCGATTAAGTTTGGGAAGGAATACATTATTCCAAAACCGTTCGATCCGCGTGTTTTGATTTATGTTGCCCCTGCTGTTGCTCAAGCAGCTATAGAAACCGGTGTCGCAAGGAAAACAATTGACGATTGGGATGAATATAAGCAGCAGCTTCTCCAGCGGCTTGGAATTTCAAAGCAGATAATTCGTGTTGCTATTGATAAAGCTCAAGGGCACCCGCGAAGGATTGTTTTCCCTGAGGGAAATCAATTAAAAATCCTAAAAGCAAGTGAAATTTTGGTTGATGAGAAAATTGCTCATCCAATTTTACTCGGCAACATTGATGAAATCAAAAATACGATCAAAGAGAATAACATCGATGATGATGGATTCACAATTATCGATCCGGTTAATTCCGAATATTTTAAGCAATATGTTGATGAATTTTATCAACTCCGTCAGCGTAAAGGTGTTACTAAACTTGATGCAGCGGACAAGATTCGGTTGAGAAATTATTTCGGTTCGATGATGGTTCATATGGATCATGCAGATGGTTTAATTTCAGGTTTGACATCAAGTTATCCGAATACAATTCGTCCAGCATTGGAAATTATTAAAATGAGGGAAGGCGTCAAGAGAGTATGTGGACTTTATATCATGCTCGTGAAAGATGATGCTTACTTCTTCGCTGATACAACTGTTAATGTCGATCCAACTTCTGAGGAATTAGCGGACATTGCGATTCTTTCGGCTGAAACGGCAAAGCGATTTAACATTGAACCTCGAGTTGCGATGCTCTCTTTCAGCAACTTTGGCAGCGCACCTTATCCGCAAAGTAAAAAGGTGGCAAAGGCAGTTGAGATAATACGTGAGAAAGCACCTGATTTGAGTGTGGACGGGGAGATGCAAGCTGATTCTGCAGTATATCCTGAGATCCTTCCACAGGATTTTCCATTCTCAAAATTAAAGAAGAATGCAAATGTATTGGTTTTTCCAAATCTTGATTCAGGAAATATTGCATATAAATTGTTGTGGAGAATCGGCGGTGCAGAAGCAATCGGTCCTATATTGATGGGAATGAGCAAGCCTGTTCACGTACTTCAAAAAGGATGCGACATAAATGATATCGTAAATATGACTGCTGTTGCCGTTGTGGAAGCGAATGAATTGAAAAAATAAAATCAGCCGATAGCTGATCCGCCTACAGCGAAGATTAAAAGATTAAAAATTGAAAGATTGAAAGAACAATAAAAAAAGCCCGATCCGTCAGCAACGAGTCGGGCTTCTTGTTTTATAAACTGGAGTGGAAATTATAAAGTCATACTCAAATTAACTCTGTGCCACATTCCGATTGAACCGAGAGAAGACATTCCGTAGTCAAACCTGTAGTCATAAATGTTAATTCCCAATCCCGCATTGAATCCGGCGATTCCGGCTGTCGGTCCAATTTTCAGCTCACGTCGTTTTTCGTTGTTATAACCAATTCTAAAATTAACCACGTCACTAAGAAAGAATTCTCCACCCACAGAGAAGTTTTTTAATCTTGAAGTAATGCTGCCTGCATCTTCATTCAATTTATGAATATTAAATTCAAGTCTAAGCGGCAAATGGTCTAACATTTTTGATATTCCGAGTTTGACATCAAGCGGGAGATTTTCTTTCTTGCTGTAAAAACTTTTTAATTGAGTTCCGAGATTTTGGACTGACACCCCTACACCGAATTGATCTTCACGGTCAAAATAAGTAATACCAAGATCAACACCGGCAGCGAATGAGCTGACATCGTGTATTCCGGTATAGATCAGCTTCAAGTTTATACCGTAAAAAAGATTTTTCTGAAAGCTATTGTTATAATTAAAAACCGCAGCAAAGTCATTTGCTCCGAACGTTCCGCTTTTATTTCCGAAATCATCGATGAGATCAAAACTGCCGTAGTTTGTGTAGATTATTCCGATTCCGACTCTTCCAATCCCTCTAAGATATGGAGTATAGGATAAGTATCCGGAATTCACATCGAGAAGATTCTTAAAGAATCCGGCAGATGCGAGATCCCTTTTTATAAAACCAACTCCGGCGGGATTGTAAAACATTACATTTGGATCATCTGCATTCGTAACGAAACTTCCTCCAAGTGCAGCGGAACGAGCACTGGCATCGAGCCGCAAAAACTCATATGGTGTTTGGGCAAATGATATTGCTGATAACAGCAGCAGCGAGAAAAATAAATTCTTTGTTTTCATAGTGGTTCAAAGTTAATTATTAGGAACGTACAAGGCAATTTATTATTTGTTCCCAGAGTAATCGAAAGACACATCTATGATCAACCAACAAAGTTAAAGATGCCATCCCGACTTGTCGGGATGGCATCTTTTGAGAATGTTAAACCCGAATGTTGACAATAAAATATATTCTCATCTGTAAATGTAAATTCCACCGGGATTTATTTTTACATCAAACTTTGATAAGTAATTTCCAGTTTTATCGAAAATTTTTATTTCGCCATTCTGTGTGAAGTCTTTCGGATTTGAAACATATAGCTGTTCAGTTATCTCATCGAAAGCTAAAGCGTATGGGATCCCGAAAATGTCATTAACAGTCGAACCGCTTATGAAAACCGTATCAACATTTTTTGTAGATAGGTTTATTCTTCCGACTCCTTTGTCATTAATGTAGAGAAGGAAATTGCTTTTTGATATTATAAAATCTTGGGGGTGATAGGCAAGCTTAACAGAATCGACAACAATTAATAATGACGGATCGATTACATAAAATCCAGAAATAAAATTTGTGTCAAAAAAATCACCGGAGCAGCTGATAATTATTTTCCCATCATTCGAATGTGAAAGCATTCTTGGATTCTGTCCAACAGAAAGGGTTTTAACAACAGCGTTCGTGTTTATGTCAATTACAGAAACAGTTGAGCCATTACCAAGGTCTGAATTGGCAACAAATAGTCTATCGTTTTTAAGTACAATGCCTTCCGGAAATTTTCCGACGGGAATTTCACGCGTGATGCTCAGAGTTTTTGGATTAAATTCAATCACAGCATTTTTAGAAAAGCTCGTAACAAATCCGCGAGATGAGTTAAGAATAAATATTTCTCGTGGACTTCCTTTAGTGCCAAGGTCAATCATACCAAGCGATTTTCCATCTGCCAGGTTCATTACTTCAATCTTATTACTTGCATCGACAGCGATGAATGCTTTAGCTTCAAAGAAGAAAATACTGTTTGCATTATCTCCAATCGATCTTCCGTTAGCCGCTGAATAAAAATTGTCAATGACTTTTTTAGTTGTTAAATCGTAATGACTTATTTCGCTGTTATTTCGGCCATAATTTCCTTCGTTCAAAATGTAAATCCCATCTTTGAAGGTCTTCCAGTCATTGATAGGATTGTTTTCTTTCGAACAACTGATTATTAAAGTTGATAACAGAATTAATAAAATGCTCATGCATCCGTTTGGGAAAAGTTTTTTCATTTTTAGATCTCCGTTTTGATTGATAGTTTATACTCTCGCCCGGGCATCGGGTAAGATTGAATTAAAAAGTAATTTTGGTTCGTTATGTTGTTCACGCTGAACTGAAAAGTAGCGATGAACTTGCTTATTAAAGTTCTATAATTAATTG
>JAHJVF010000076.1 GCA_018828505.1 Bacteroidota bacterium
ACATATTACTACTATAATGAGGCTAAAGCCGCTTGGTAGTTGTAGGTTTTGTAGTCAGTTCACTAAAGTGAACTGTAAGTGATAATCTAAAATTTACTCACTTAGTGGGTGACCAAAAAAGAAATCTGCCCTGGCGGACTTAGTGGTTTTTTAGAGTCCCCGCCTGCTTAAATATCTTCAAAAGTGACGGGCAGGTTGGTGACTTACCTGCCACTTCATAGAGCGACAAGCCGCAATTATAAATTAGAATTTGAACAGAAAGAACAGCTAAAAATATCTTGACAAAAAAAATCCCAGAAGGTTCCACCACGAAGTGGTCACTTTGTGAAGGAATGCATTTGGCAGATGTCTGCGGCATAAAAAGTTAACTGACAATACTATACTATAGCTACCAAACCCGCGGGGATTTTTCCAATCTACCTGCCTGTCTACCGCTCTACCTGGTGGTAGACAGGGCGGGTTTTATTTTATCTGTTCAAGTTTTTCACTAATTTTCGTTGTAGTTAATCTGAAATGCCAATTAAATTATGAGAGGAAAGAAATGCGGTTCAAATTAATTTTTATTCTATTATCAGTTGTTTGTGCCTTTAGTTTTGCACAAAAGCGAGCATTTGAAATCGAAGATCTATATAAATTAAAATATGTTTCAGATCCTCAGTTGTCTAACGATAACAAATACCTGGCGTACACTATGACAAGTTATGATCTCCCAAAAGGGAAATCCAATACGGATATTTATTTGATGAACATAAATGATAGAAATGATAGAGCTGTTAGACAATTGACGCATTTTATTGGAGCAGATTACCAGCCAAGATTTTCCCCGGATGGAAAATGGCTTGCTTTCATTTCAACACGATCGGGGAATTCGCAAATTCATCTATTACCGCTTGGTGGAGGGGAATCGAAAAAAATTACTTCGCTCTCAACCAATGTCGGTGAAATTGTCTGGTCGCCAAATAGCCGATATATTGCATTTACTAGTACCGTTTTCCCTGAATGTGGAAGTGATGATGAATGCAATAAGAAGAATAATGATTCAATGTCGGATGGGGTTATTCAAGCTCATATGGCGGACGAACTATTGTATCGTCATTGGACTGAATATGCAGATGGAAGAAGAAATTATATTTTCACGGTCGATATAGAATCGGGTGAAGTTAATAACTTAACTCCGGGGGATTTTGATTCACCGATATTTTCACTTGGCGGGACAACTAATTTTACTTTTTCTCCTGATGGAAATGAATTATGTTTTGCATCAAATCGGGATAGATCGTCTTCAGTAGCACAAGCAACTACAACTAATTCCGATTTATGGAAAGTGCAAATTAGCGGCGGTGATCCGACCAACATCACCAGTGATAATAAAGCATGGGATGGCTCGCCGAAATATTCACCTGACGGAATGTACATCGCATATCGTACGCAAAAAACTCCCGGATATGAATCTGACCTGTTCCAATTATCATTATATAATAGAGCAACTGGTAAAGCAGAAATAATTAGTAATGGGTTTGATAACTGGATAAATGATTTTGAGTGGAGTAATGATTCTAAAACAATTTATTTTACATGTGAAGAAAAAGGTGGAACTCCAATCTATTCACTTGATATTTCTTCTAAAAAAATGACCAAAGTGCTTGAAGCAAATGCAATCGATGCATTTACAGTAACAGCTGATGGAAAAAAGATTTTTTTGATTCGTCGATCAACCGGAGAACCTTCTGCCTTATACTCTTTCGAAATGAAAAATAAAAAACTTACTCGCTTAACATTCGAGAATAAAAGTTTAGAAGAAGAAATCGATATTCGTCCTGCTGAAAGTTTTTGGGCAAAAAGTAAAGATGGCGTTGAAATTCATTACTACATAGTAAAACCGCACAATTTTGATCCAACAAAAAAATATCCCGTTATATTAAATGTTCACGGAGGTCCTCAGTCGCAATGGATGGATGCTTTCAGAGGAGATTGGCAGGTTTATCCAGGTAAAGGTTATATAGTTGTTTTCCCAAATCCGAGAGGTTCAACCGGTTACGGACAAAAGTTCACCGCTGAAATCTCAAAAGACTGGGGAGGGAAAGTATTTGAAGACCTTATGATAGTGATGGATGAAATTGAAAAGTTATCTTTTGTAGATAAAGATCGAATCGGTGCAATGGGCTGGTCGTATGGCGGCTATATGATGAACTGGTTTCAAGCTAAAACCGATCGATTCAAAAGCCTGGTTTCAATGATGGGAGTTTATGACCTTCGTTCAATGTACAGCTCAACTGAAGAGCTTTGGTTTGTTGAATGGGATTTAGGAGGAGAACCCTGGAACTCTGATCTTTATCAAAAATGGTCTCCCTCGAATTTTGTTACTAACTTCAAAACGCCGACTTTAGTTATCACCGGAAAACTCGATTTTCGCGTCCCATATACTCAAAGTGTTGAATATTTTACAGATTTGCAGAAAATGGGAGTAGTATCTCGTTTAATTATCTTTAAGAACGACGGACACTGGCCAAGTTTCGTGAAATCAATGCCGTTGTATTATAACGCGCATCTTGATTGGTTTCATAAATTTCTTGGTGGTGAAAAAGCTCCATGGGAATTAAAGAAAATGATTCGGAATCAGGTTTTTGAATAGTTGCAAAAAATGATTCAAAAATTCTTTAAGGAAAAACTTAATGAGCGTATTAGTCCCCCACAAAGCTCCAGATTTTACAGCTCCGGCAGTTATGCCCGATGGAACGATAAAAGAAGAGAACTGATGGCGGCAAAAGCCGTTGTTG
>JAHJVF010000077.1 GCA_018828505.1 Bacteroidota bacterium
GAATCAGATTTTGACAAGCGTTAATGATCAAGAAATTGTTGCACACAAATTTAAGCTTTATCAGAATTATCCCAACCCATTCAACCCGGTGACAAGAATTAAGTATGCAGTAAGTAGTACGCAGAATGTAAAATTGAAAGTCTTTGATTTACTCGGCAGAGAAGTAGCAACACTCGTCAACGAGCCAAAGCAAGCAGGTGAGTATGAAATTGAATTAGACGCAAATAAATATGGTTTAACTTCTGGTGTATATTTTTATCAACTAAGAGCCGGAGAGTTTATTTCAACAAAGAAATTTGTCTACCTTCGGTAGTTATAAAAAGATGCCATCTTTCAATCTGAGATTGCATTGTGAAAAGATGGCATCTTTCTAGTGTGAATAATAAATCTAACTAAAAGCCCAAATTTTAAAAACATTTAATGTTCATTTTGAAAGGTTTGGCTTTTTCAGTTGGATACTGTCCCAACTTGTCGGAATGTCATCTTTCTGATATCACTTCTACTTGAACCACAAAGTCATTATTCCTATTTTGATTAAGTGGAAAAACCGATTTACTTTGTACAAGACAAATTTGTTGAAAAGAAAAATGCTTTTATCCATGTCAATGATATCGGACTGTTGCGGGGATTTGCTGTATTCGACTACTTCAAAACTTATTTTGGAGAACCATTCCACTTAACCGATCATATTCAAAGACTTTTTCGATCTGCAGATCTCGTCGGACTTAAGATTCATCATTCCCAAAATGAAATAAGTAAAATCGTTTACAAACTGATCGAAAAGAATAATTTCTCCGAGTCGAGCATTCGAATTGTTGTAACAGGCGGAGTGGGAACCGACAGCAGATCACCAGGGATACCAACCTTAATAATTTATTGCGATCCTCGAAATGAACTTGATAACAAGTTTTACACTACCGGTGTGAAAATTAAATCTGTCCAGGATATTCGGGATATTCCTCTGGCAAAAACCATTAACTATACTCATGCAATAAAATATCTCAGCGAGTTCATTCCAAAAGGTTTTTTTGAAGTGCTGTATGTCTTTAACGATTTGATTCTGGAATGCACATCGAGCAATATTTTTATTATAAAGAATAATCGATTGATCACACCAAAAGGAAATCTTTTATCAGGGATCACGCGTAACTTGATACTTTCCATTTGCTCACCTGAGTTTGAAGCTGAAGAAAGAGAAGTTACGTTTACCGAAGTGCTGGCTGCAGATGAATCTTTCATTACATCAACCGATAAAGAAGTGCTGCCTGTTGTGGCGATTGACGACAATCAAATTGGTAATGGGAAAATTGGTACAGGCACGGAACTCATTATGAAAAAATTTAGATCGTATGTTGATTCGAAAGTTTGGAGCAAATCAACGTGAAACGCAAATGTATCGGAATTCTTGGCGGCGGTCAGCTTGCACGAATGTCTGCTTATGCTGCTTACCGGCTTGGATTCGACATTGCGATCCTTGAAAAGAAAAAAAATTCTCCTGCAGGCCAAATAACTCACAAAGAGTTCGTCGGCTGGGTTGATGATTCTTCTATTCTTAGATCTTTTTCAAAGCAATGCGATGTTATCACACTCGAAAATGAATTTATCGATTACCAGCAATTAGCTTTGCTAGAAAAAATTAAAAAGAAGGTCGTTCCGAATTCTCGAACAATTGCCTTGATACAAGATAAGTTTCTTCAAAAAGAATCTCTTTCACTAAAGCAGCTTCCAGTTGCAGAATATGTCTCGATCTCAACACCGAGCGAATTTGAAAAGATTTCAAAATTATTGAAACTTCCTTTCGTACTGAAATCGCGGAAGCTTGGCTATGACGGCTACGGCAATGCTTTTATTAAAAATAAAAAAGACTTTGAAAGAGAATTTAGAAGATTAACTTCACGCCACTCAAAACTTCTTGCAGAAAAATTTATTGACTTCCGGATGGAACTTGCTGTGATGGTCGCAAGAACGACAAATGAAATTCGAGTCTATCCCGTTGTCCAGACAATTCAGAAAAATCACATCTGTCACATGGTAATTGCTCCTGCACAGATTAGTTCAAGATTAATCCAGCAAGCAAAAGAAATTGCTATTGATTCGGTCGTGGCTGTTGGCGGTTTTGGAATTTTTGGAGTAGAGATGTTTTTAACTAAAGATGATAAGATTCTTATAAATGAGATGGCGCCTCGTCCGCATAATTCAGGACATTATTCAATCGAAGGATGCGTTACTTCACAGTTTGAAAATCATATTCGTTCAATTCTTGATCTTCCACTCGGTTCAACAGAAATGATAAAACCTTACGCTGTTATGATAAATCTTTTTGCCAAAAAAATGGGAGATGGAATTGTTGAAAATTACAGTACTCCGCTGAACAATGAAAATGCTCATCTACATATTTACGGCAAATTAAAATCGAGAATCGGGCGGAAGATGGGGCATGTAACTCTGATCGGAAATGAACTTAACGCTTTGATCGATTCAGCGAAGAGAATCGAAAAAAGAATTATCATTTAAACCTCGAAGCAATTTTTATGAAATCAAAAAATCCTAAAGTCGGAATAATAATGGGGAGCGATTCAGATCTTCCTACAATGAAAGATGCGGCAGAAGTTCTTGATGAATTTGATGTGAGCTATGAAATTAAAATCGTCTCGGCACATCGCACTCCGAATTTCATGGCACGTTATGCATCCAGTGCGCACAAACGTGGATTAAAAGTAATTATTGCCGGAGCAGGTGGTGCCGCTCATCTTCCCGGAATGACTGCATCATACACACCGCTGCCTGTAATTGGTGTTCCGATCAGAACAAAATCATTAGACGGACTCGATTCACTCCTTTCTATTGCACAAATGCCTGCAGGCGTTCCGGTTGCAACTGTTGCAATTGGAAATGCAAAAAATGCAGGTTTGCTCGCCATAAAAATTTTAGCTACGTTTGATAAGACACTTTTGAAGAAAATGTTAATCTTTAAAAAGAAAATTGCAAAAGATTCTATGAACAAGAACCGGAAACTTGTGTGATAAACTGCTAACGAATTAACTTTAACCAAGGGAGGTAAAATGGAACTTGAAATTGTTGAAGTCTCGACGAAGAAAGAACTAAAGCAATTCGTTCTTTTTCCTTTCAATCTTTATAAAAATAACAAATACTGGATCCCTCCTTTAATCTCAGATGAGCTGCACACTTTACGCTCCGAAGACAATCCCGCATTTGAACACTGCCACGCAAATTACTGGCTCGTTTATAAAGGCAATGAAATTGTCGGCAGGATCGCTGGCATTATAAATAAAAAATATATCGAGAAATGGGGAAATAAATATGCCCGGTTTGGCTGGGTTGATTTTATTGATGATCCTGAAGTCTCGCAATTATTATTCTCGACAGTTGAATCGTGGGCAAAGTCGCAAGGAATGACGGCAATTCACGGTCCGCTCGGTTTCACAGATATGGATCGTGAAGGAATGCTCATTGAAGGATTTGACGAATTAAGTACAATGGCAACGATATATAACTATCCATATTACCCGCAGCATCTTGAAAAATTGGGATTCAAAAAAGATATCGATTGGGTTGAATATGAAATTATAGTTCCCAAAGAAATACCCGAGAAGGCTGTACGAATAGCTAAGATCGTACGGGAAAGAAGAGGACTTAGAATTCTAGATGCGAAATCGTCGAAAGATCTGCTCAAATATGCACATGGAATTTTTGATGTCATCAACGAAACGTATGAAAATCTATATGGATTTGTTGAGCTATCGCAAAAACAAATTGATCTTTATATCAAACAATATTTTCCATTTGTGTCTCCTAACTATTTAAAGATCGTTCTTGATGAGAAAGACAAAGTCGCAGGTTTTGTTATCGGGATGCCTTCTCTTTCGCGTGCTCTGCAAAAAGCAAAAGGAAGATTGTTTCCGTTTGGCTTCATTCACTTGCTTATCGCACTTAAATTCCCCAAATACGTTGATCTTTATCTTGGTGCAGTCCGCAAAGAGCTGCAGGGAAAAGGGGCGGATGCGTTTTTGATAACCGATCTTTGTAGATCATGCATTGAGAAAAAAATAATTTCCGCAGAGTCAAATCTTGAACTTGAAGATAATCTTTTAGTTCAAGGGCACTGGAAACACTTTGACAGGCGCCAACACAAACGGAGAAGATGTTTTATTAAAGAGTTAGAATAGCTGATTGAGTCCAACAAAATTTGCTGTTATTATATTGATAAACTATATGGATAAAGCTAATACTATTTTTTTTAAAAATTTTATCTGTTCACCGACTTACGTTTTTCAATCCATTTCTTAAATGAATTTTGACTTTCACCAGAGCGTTTACCAAAGACCAAATTCTCAACACTTATATCTTCATCAAGCTCTGCCCAGTGAATTCCTTCTCCATTACCAATAATTTTCCAATTATTCTGTTCACTCGCACTCCCATGTAAAAGACGAGGATACCAGGCAAGAGGAACTGTGATTGTACGACCATCGAAAAAGTCGACAATAAGTGCGTCATCAGTTACAACTACATTTTGAATTTTTGTTTGTTCTAAATCAACTATAAAAGTATTCATTCCAGCTTCCCATTAATTGTTCTCGGTTATTCTCAACTAGCTTCTGTATTTTTATAATTTCGTTTCTATTAAAACCACAATGCCAATATGACTGTCGATGAATTTCTTGAATTACTTTAGATCTTCAAAAAAATCATAGTTAACCAATTCGATCTGCGTCATCCGTGTTCTATTGCAAAGCTTAATAATATCCTTCGATCACATTTCCGCACTTATAACACTTCCCATCTTTCAAATTATTTCTTATAACAGAATGCCAATCTCTTTCGATCAATTTTGCTTTACAATTTGGGCAGTAGGTTGTTTGTCCATCACGATCATAGATATTTCCAACATAGACGTACTTCAATCCAAGTGACATTGCAATTTTTCGAGCATTAATTAATGTTGATGAAGGAGTTCGCTCTCTATCATTCAATTTGAAATCCGGATGAAAGGCTGTAAAATGTAACGGGACGCTATCTCCGAGATTATTCAAAATCCAATCGCACATTTTTTTGGTTTCTTCATGCGAATCGTTTTCTCCGGGGATCATAAGATTTGTAATTTCAAACCAAACCTCTGTTTCTTTCTTCAACCAGACTAGCGTATCTAAAACCGGATCAAGATGAGAAAAGGTTAATTTATGGTAAAACGTTTCCGTGAAAGCTTTTAGATCCACATTTGCCGCATCAATATATTTATAGACATCCTTTCTTGCTTCTTTATCGATGTAGCCCGCGGTAACCATGACAGACTTTATTCCCACTTCCCTTCCGATTTTTGAAATATCGATTACATATTCACCAAAAATAGTTGGGTCGTTATAAGTGTAGGAAATGCTCGGTGTTTTATGGCGAAGAGCCAAATCTATCACCCCATCAGGTGAAACTTCAAGTGAATTAACGTCATCGAGCTTTGCTTTGCTCATATGCCAGTTCTGACAGAATTTACATCCGAGATTACAGCCCGCCGTTCCAAAACTTAAAGACATAGTTCCGGGCAGAAAATGATTCAGTGGTTTCTTTTCAATCGGATCGATTCCAAATCCTGTCGGTCTACTGTATCCTGTTGTATAAAGTTTTCCGCCATGATTCTGCCGGATGAAACAAAATCCGATTTGTCCTTCACCTATCGTGCAGTAGCGAGGACAAAGTGTGCAGAGAATTTTTCCGTTATCTTGTATTTTCCACCATTGTGCGAGTTTCATATTTTTAAGTTTCGAGTTTGATGATTCGAGTATTTAATAAACTACATCATTTATAAATTTATAATTCAGTTCTCTTCAAGACAATCGACTTACAATTTGAGATTTGCAATCTGAAATTTTCATTATTCCCCGATTCAATATTTAATAGCTTTTTATATTTTGAACCGATAATGAACCAAGTGCGATTGTACCCACACCAACAAGAGAAGATACTTCAAAAAATTTTCGGCGTGAGATTTGTCTCATTGTTGAACTTCCTTTTTTTTCTAAAGATAACTACTCAGCACTGATGATATTTTTGCCACTAAGGCACAAAGGCACTAAGAAACACAAAGAACTTATTAGTAAAACTTAGTGTCCGCCTCGGCGGATTGTGTCTCTGCCTGCCAGAGTATAATCTACATGGCGGGCAAATTCGTGTCTTTTCCCGTAAGGGATGCCTTCGGCAGTGGCATATTTTGAATTACAATTTATGTGGCTGCTGAGTAGTTACACATTATTAATTATACACTATAAATTACTAATTACTTTCCCAGGCATTGCTCCTGTATGTTCACCGTTATTAATTACAATCTCGCCATTTACAATTACATAAGGAATTCCATCCGGATATTGATGAGACTCCGTAAAAGTAGCTTTGTCTTGAATCTTATCATAGTCAAAAATTACCACATCGGCATTTTTTCCAACTTCGAGTCTGCCGCGATCTTTGAATCGCAGTTTATCCGCCGGCATCGAGGTCATTTTCTTTATCATTTCCTCAAGTGAACAGATTTTTCTTTCTCTAACGTACTTTGCAATTGCTCTTGGAAAAGTTCCGTATGCACGCGGATGCGCAATACTCTTATTCATCGGTGGATATGGTGCGTGTGAACCGGCATCTGAAGAAATCATTACTTGTGGATGAGCTAATATTTTTTCAGTTGATTTCTCTTCCATTCCAAATCCCATCATCATTACTTGATTTTCTGCATCAAGAAGAACTTTCACTGAACTATCGAATGGATGCATTCCATTCTCATCTGCTATTTGTTGAATAGTATTTCCCTGGTAAGTTTTAAATTCTTTCTTACCAACACTTGAAATCAATACTCCATTCCAATCTCCGTCAAGGTTGCTGACTTTCTTCTCCACGTATTCTTTAATTTTATTTTTGAGTGATGAATCTTGAAGCCGTGCAAGAAATTTTTCTGTTCCGCCATCGCGCGACCAGAGAGGAAAGAGGGATGATAGATTTGTATGATATGCGACATAAGTGTAACGGTCAGCGTGAACTTCTAAGCCTTCTGCTATCGCTTTATCCATTTTCTCTAGAGCAGCATCTGCTTTGTGCCAGTTTGATTTTCCTGAAACTTTCAGATGAGAGATTAAAAGTTTTGAATTCGATTTTTTCGCAATCTCAATCGCTTCGTCAATTGCTTCGAGAACAGTGTTGTCTTCATTACGCATGTGAGTTGAATAAATTCGGGCAAATTCCGGTGCGGCTTTGCAGAGTTCAATTAATTCTTCAGTCGAAGCAAAACTTCCCGGTGTATATTCCAATCCTGTTGAAATTCCTATTGCCCCTTCTTCGATTGCTTTTCTTACTTCATTCAGCATTCGTTTCATTTCTTCTTCAGTAGCAGGACGATCATCCAATCCAACAACAAACTCGCGGACTGTTCCTAATCCAACCATAGTTGCGATGTTCACAGAAAATTTTCGTTTTGAAAAGTCGGTTAAAAAATCATCGATCGTTCGCCAGGTGAATTCTTCCCCATATTCTTCCTTGAAATTTTTAAGTGAGAGTTCTAACTCCGGTCCGCCTATAGGTCCCCAGGAAAATCCGTCCTGACCAGTAATTTCAGTTGTAACACCTTGTCTAATTTTACTTTCAGCTTTTGGATTAAGAATTAAATCTGCGTCTGTGTGAGAATGAATATCTATGAATCCGGGGACGACTTTTGCCGAAGGCATGTCCGAAGGACTCCCCAAAGGGGTCTTCGACCTTATGGAGGATTCCCACAATCCTCTTGCATCGATAACTCTTATTGCATCGGCTTCACTAAGTTTTCCTATTGCGAGAATTTTTCCATCTTTGATCCCAATATCGGCTAAAAACTCTGCTTTGCCTGAGCCGTCTATGATAGCTCCATTTTTAATAAGAATGTCAAAACCGCGTGTTTTTGTAAAAATATTTTGTAATGATGCTGAACTAAGTACGATTGCGCCAGCACCAACAAGAGAAGATACTTCAAGAAATTTTCGGCGTGAGATGTTTTTCATTAGCTCTCCATTTTAATTGAATTTGGGAAATCTAATGCTTTAATTCAAATTATTTGAAGGCAGAAATATTTATCGCAAAGGCAGAGCGATAATTTCCAATAGTGAAATGGAACACAGATAACACTGATTGAACAGATTAACGCTGATAGATAAATCTGAATTGCAATTAAAGTCAATTTGAAAATTTAATTTTAATATTAACAATTTCTGTAGTACTTCCGATTCGTACAGGCGGTCCCCAAGTTCCCGCGCCTGAAGTAACGTAATAATGAGTGTTAATTTTTTTGAGATAACCCCAGCTTAATTCGTAAACCATTTTAGTAATTAGATTCGCGGGAAAGATTTGCCCGTGATGTGTATGCCCTGAAAGTTGAAGATCAATACCGTTCTGTTGTGCTTCTTCCAGATTCAACGGCTGATGGTCAAGTAAAACGATTGGAAGTTTTTTTTCGGTTCGACTCAAAATATCGTTTAAGGTTTTTCTTCTTCGATCTGTAAACTGATTTATGCTTCTATCTTCTCTTCCGACGAGATGAAATTTTCCAGTCAGTTCAACGACTTCGTCGCGAACGACTTCTATTCCGAAACGTTTTATCCAATTAACTGAACTTTGGACTTCATTAATGTACTCGTGGTTGCCTGTGCAGGTGAAAGCTCCATATTTAGATTTGATTTTACGGAAAGACTCACCGATTTTTTTTCTATCTAATATCTTCACTTTATCATCAACGATATCTCCACCGAATAAAACAATATCAGGCTGCAGTGCATTTACTTTGTCAACGACTTTCTCTAAAAAACTTTCATCATTAATAACCGATAGATGCAGGTCGGATAGAAAGACAACGTTCAAATCAGTCAACGAGCTTTCTTTTTTGGGAATTAATAGATCAAATGTATTCACTTTGATATTTTTTGTGTTAAGGTGCCCAATAAAAATCGGAATTGAAACTAAAACTATCACAACAATCGCAGTGATCAACTTTGCCGCATCATAATTATTCCGAATGAATTCCGGGTAAAAGTTAGTATATGAATTTATCAGCCGAAGAATATCAAGGAATAAAATTGCGAGAACAAAATAAAACATGAAAACGAACCAAAACGAACCGATCCACATTAGGACATCGTAAATAAATGGCGGGAGAGCAGAAACGAAAAACTTCGCGATTAAATATGATAGCGAAATTAAAATGAACAATACTAAATAATAGGGTTTAACTGCCGGAATGGATGAGAGCGATTGCCATCCTCTAAGAAAGACATAAAAATTTATTGATGCATAAACGAAAAAAAATATCAGAAAAAAAGTTATCATAGCTTTTGTTTTACTCATACTTTATTAAAAGGAATTCCGTACCTAGGATGACCAAAAAGTAATCCGCCGCGGCGGACTTGGTGATTCTTAGAGTCCCCGCCCCGTTGAATAATCTCGTTGAATAATTTGGATGAACAAAAATTAAAGTGAATATTCAACGGGGTAAATGCCTTGGTGGCGAAAAGAAAATGTGGTAATAATTGAATTTTTAGAACACCCGCCTGCCTCATGGCTATAAATGTGGCGGGCAGGTTGCCACAAAGACTCGAAGACACAAAACTGCACCCCGCCTGCATCACGAAATACAAATGGGCGGGCAGGAAAGGGCTTTTTGGCCAACCTCGACTCCTCAGAATGACGATAGAGAGAACTTTCCGGACAGTCCCGTACTTCAAAATGCAGGCTAAAACTCGATTGTTAAACCTCCAATCGGGAAGAATCTCCATTGGTAAACTTCAATCTTCTTGTTTTCAACTGTATCCCATTGATACTCATAAATATTTTTCCGGAAATAGGCATTTTGCAGTTCGAAGTAAGTAACAATATTCCACTTCTCAAAGTGCCATCTTCTGTCAAATCGCAGATCGAGACGGTGATAATCATCATATCGTAATTCGTTCATTCGGGAGAAATCCAAAACCTCCCGTCTGAAAACCTTCGAAAGGTCTTCATTGAAGGGAGTGAAAGGTTTTCCTCCGGCATAACGCCACTTCAAACTAAACTCGTATTCATTATTTGGTATGTAACCGAAAACCAATGTAAAAACATTTCTGAAATCAAAATTCCCAGGACGCTCAATTCCGTCTAAAGGTGTAAATCGAACTTTCGAATGACCGTAAGAAATTATTCCGTAAAAATCATCTAATAATTTTTTTTGAATTGTCAATTCGATACCTCTCGCAAAACCTTTTCCGTCACTTGAGAGGTCTCTCATCATAAAAACTCCGTAATCTGTTCCGCCGTTCGAGGCAATGAATTGCGGGACTGTTTTACTTGTGGGGATATTGGAATAGTTTTTTTGATACGCTTCAACCGTCATTTTCAGGTCATCTGAGAAAAAATGCTCCATTCCGATTACAAAATGATCCGCCCGCATATTCTCTAAATTTCGAGATGACTGATCAGCACTCAACCAAATGTACGGCGGCGTTTGGTAATAATTGCCCACCGAAAGATTAAGAATTGTAATTGGTGAGAAATAATAACTTAATCCAGCTCTGACCGATACTGCACTTGGATTTTCAATGAATTCAAAATTGTCGTACCGCACTCCAGCCACTAATTTAAACTTTTCAAAAAACCATTTTATGAATTGAGCATATACAAACGCTTTCGAAGTATTTGTGCCAAATGAATAATTCAGTGGAGAGAAAACGGAAGTATCAACAATCCCATTTTTTATTGAATATATCGTGTCTCCCTGATAATAAATATTGTGATTTAAGTTTATCCACTTCAATCCACCACCAATATTAATTTCAAATGACGGATCTAATTTTAAGTTAAACTCTCCTTTTAAATGATATTCTCTTTCAAAGGAGTGGTTTGAATAATAATCCCTCTTCGATCCTGCGTGAATAACATCGCTGCTGAAATCATTGTAGCTGTTTGAAAGGGTCAGAAGTGAAAAACTATTCTTCGACCAAAGTGTGCGTAGATTAATTCCGGTGATGAATTGATTCTGATTGTGCTGAATGTCGTATTCCTTGAAGTAGGCGACAAGATTATACTCCCCCTCCTGAAATGAAATCTTGTCCTTTCCAGCTAAACCAACGAAAGATATTTGATTGTTTTCATCGATGTCATAGACAATTTTTGATTGATAGTTTGAATAATGTGGAATTGCAGTTGCAACACTGGTAGCATTTAATTTCGCAATAAGATCGAGATAACTTTTTCTTGCCGAGAACATCCAGCTTCCTTTTGAAAACAAAGGACCTTCGAGCGAGCCTCCAAATCCAGCCATACTGAGATTAACATCGCCCTGAAAGTTCTCACGGTTTCCTTCTCGAAGCTTAATATCCATTACGGATGAAAGTCTTTCGCCATATTTCACCGGAAAGCCACCTGATGAGAAATTTACTTCACGAATAAATTCCGTCTTGACCATTCCAATAGGACCGCCGCTTGCACCTTGCGTGCCAAAGTGATTTAGATTAGGAATTTCAATATTGTCGATAAGATTTAAATTTTCGGTTGGGTTCCCGCCGCGAACTAATAAATCATTCCGGTCATCTGCAACGGTAATTACTCCGGGAAGAGAAAGTACGACACGGCTGATATCGCCGGCAGCTCCGGGAGCTCTTCTAATTTCTTCATAGCTAAGATTGTGTGTACTTACGGTTTGCGAAGGATCTCTTTGAAAAAATTCTGCTTGAACAAGCACTTCACCTTTGATAGGAATAATTGTTTCAATCATTTCAAATTGAAGATTGACGGTATGCCCAGTAGAAACTATGACGTCCGGATTTATTATAGTCTGATAACCGATGCTTGAAACACGAATTTGATACCGTCCTATAGGAACATTTTCAATCTTAAAATTGCCATTAAGGTCTGTTGCGGCTCCTAA